>CAZEFU010000046.1:0-9695 GCA_964511515.1 uncultured Wenzhouxiangellaceae bacterium | reverse complement strand
GATCCGGTAAGCGACAAATTTGTCGGCTGGAATGGCGGCAGCCAGGTTTACGTGCTTGATCCGGATACCTGGGTATGGTCCGTGGTTAATGCGGCTGAAACCAACACGGTGACGCCAACGACGCGCGAACCGCGCGGAACCTATGGACGCTTCCGTTATATTCCCTCGAAGAATGCTTTTATTCTGGTAAACCGGATCACAGATAATGTGTATTATTACAAGCTAACAGAAGGGGGTGGCTCTGTTAGCGCACCAACTGTCTCACTTTCCGCCGCGGACACAACGATTGTTTCCGGCACCTCAACGACCTTGAGCTGGTCAAGTAACAACGCGAACAGTTGTAGTGCCAGCGATATCTGGAGCGGCCCTAAAGCCTTGACAGGAAATGAGAGTGTAGGCCCGACCAGTACCGGAACCTACACCCTGAGTTGCACGGGTGCCGGGGGTACGACTACTCGATCAGTGACCATTACAGTTACAAGCGCCACGGTACCCACTGTCACCTTCACCGCTGACAGCAATGCTCTGGATTGCAACAGCAGTACCACCTTGAGTTGGAGTACGAATAATGCTACGGTATGTACCGCCTCTGGAGACTGGTCTGGGGACAAGGCGACTTCTGGCAATGAAAGCACAGGCAATCTCATCACTAACGGGAGTTACATGCTAACCTGCACTAG
Source organism: uncultured Wenzhouxiangellaceae bacterium (assembly GCA_964511515.1). GTDB lineage: Bacteria > Pseudomonadota > Gammaproteobacteria > Xanthomonadales > SZUA-36 > SZUA-51. The sequence goes on along the minus strand of CAZEFU010000046.1, from coordinate 9,015 downwards.
TGCAGGTGGTAGTGCTAGCGCCAGTGTTAATATCATCGTCGCCGATGCGCCCCCGGACGAAACATTGGTCGTTAGTTTAATGCTCAAGAGCGAGTCTGCGAGCAGCCAAAATAATGTAGAAGTTACCTTTGGCCAGTTCTTCAGGGAAGGGGATGTTCCGGTAGGCATGATACTGGATGCCGAGCTGCCAGATGGGACTGCCATTCCTGTGCAAATGGATAATAAAGCCACCCATGCAGATGGTTCCCTGCGTCACAGTATCGTGACCCTGTCGCTACCTGATTTGAACGCTGGTGGCAATGCGTTGGTCAATCTTAAGACCGGTGGAATTGCTACCGGCGGAACCGCTATTGCCCTGGCTGACCTGTTAGCAACTAACTTTGATGCGGTTGCTGAAATCAACCTTGGTGGTAGCTTGTACACCGTCTCAGCTCGGGAATTGCTGCAAGGTAACAACGTAAAACAATGGTTGAATGGCCCGCAGGTGTCTGAATGGATTGTGGGCGCACCGGTAAAAGATGCAAGTAATAACGCACATTCTCATTTGGCGGCTTATTTTCATGTGCGGGCATATGCAGGTTTGCAGTCTGTTCGCGTTGACATGGTAATAGAAAACAACTGGACGTTCGTGAGCAACCCTGGTGCCCTTACTTATGATGTTGCGTTAAAAGTGGGTGGGGTATCGGTCTACAGTAAAGCCGGATTAACGCAATATCATCACACCCGCTGGCATAAGACTTTCTGGTGGGGCAATGAACCAAAAGTTAGCCTGACCCATGACACAGAATACCTGCAGGCCAGTAAATCTGTGCCAAATTATGAGAATGGTTTAAACCCCTCGGAAGATACCTTAAACAACATGATCAGCAGCGTTGAACCCATGGAGCCGGGCAACCTGCGAACCTGGTTTCCTGGTACCGGTGCCGACCCTCAAATAGGTCCGTTACCACGCTGGGATGCATTATATCTGGTAAGCGGAGACAGCCGCGCCCTGGCAGCGACTCTGGCTAATGCCAGTGCCGGCGGTTCCTATTCCATGCATTATCGGGACGAAAATACCGGTATGCCCGTTTCCATCGAAACCTATCCGTTATTGAGTGAGAATGGCACCGGATTGCCCGCGAGCAGCGGCGGTAATCCACTGACCCATGATCAGGCTCACCAGGCATCCATTGGTTATCTGGCTTACCTGACCACAGGTGATTATTTTTATCTGGAAGAGTTGTTGTTCTGGGCCAATTACAACATGGTATGGACTAATGCGGAGTATCGTCAGGGAGCAAAAGGCATATTTCGTATACAAAATCGTGGCCAGGTCTGGGCGCTGAGAACATTGGCGCAGGCAGCAAATATCACACCGGATGCCTATCCCCAAAAACAATATTATATTGATCGCCTGAACGATAACATCGAGTTTCGGGAAGACATTTACCCGCAAAGGAACAATTTGGGAGCGATTCAGGACAGCGGCTATCCACAGTATTCCCCCTGGCAAAATGACTGGTTCGTCTGGGTATTTGGCTACATGGTAGAGCTTGGGTTTGATAATGCCAAAGTCATGCGTGATTGGTTATCACTGTGGCCCACAGGTCGTATGGGAACTGGTGTAGACGAGTTTTGTTATCAATTGGCTCCTGCCTATCGCTATTGGGCTGCGACAGGCCCGGACAAATTGACCTACTATGCCGATTTTCGCGAATTGTATGAAGCCAACTTTGAAGATGCTTCGGTGTATGAATGTGGCAGCGAGGCGATGCGAGTCTATTTGGGGCATAGCCAGGTCGGCATGATGACGGGTTACCCTCAATCTGAAATGGGTTATTACAGCAATATGCAGCCGGGACTGGCCATCGCGGTAGATGCTGGCGTTGCGAGCGAAAGTACCCATTGGGCACGGTTTACAGACACACCGGTTACACCGAGCTACGATAACAATCCCATCTGGGCCATTGTCCCACGGGACAATAGTAACTCTGCTCCGTCTGTTAGTTTGGTGGCGAGTGTGGATCAGGGTGAGTCAGCGACTCTGAACTGGACGAGCAGCAATGCCAACAACTGTAGTGCCGGCGGAGCCTGGGGCGGTTCCAAAGCACTGATGGAAAGTGAGAGCGTGAGTCCGACAAGCACCGCAACCTACATCCTGAGCTGCACAGGCGCGGGGGGTACGACTACTCGATCAGTGACCATTTACTGTTACAAGCGCCACGGTATATGTTGGCAATAACGTCCTAGAATACAGCGACAGTACCACCTCAAGCTGGAATACAAGTGATACCGAGGCATATATTACCTCCGGAGACTGGTCTGAGGCCAAGGTGAATTCCGGCCAATGAAAGCACAGGCAATCTCATCGTTAGGGTAATGTTCCGTATTACCGCAAATAGATAACCCCTGTACTGGTTCCCAGTGCAGGGGTTATATTTTCCACTATTTGCCAACCAGGCCTCTATGTTTCCAGATCAGGAACACAGCTGGTATTACCATTAGGACGAGTAATAAATTATTTCCATGGACTGGTATAAACTTCAATGAAAGAATCATCTTTTGTAATTCCTTTTATTCCATAGCGAAGATTGTTTTCTGGTTCTTTATAAGTTCCAAATATTTTGTCCCACAGCATAAATACAGCAGCAAAATTCACATCCTGATGCTTGCTATCGGCGCTGTGATGCATGCGATGGTTGGCAGGAGAATTAAACCACCTATCAAATTTACTCATTTCGCCAATTAATTTGGTATGCAACCACCCTTGATAATGAAATACAAAAAGGTGCATGCCAATAATTAGAATTGGTTCAATCCCCATTAAGATCCAGGGTGTGTAAAAGACGGGTGTGATGAATAAATTCAGTCCATTCACTCTATAAGCTAAAGGAATATTGTAGGCTACTGCAGTATGGTGAGTACCGTGATACAGCTTCCAAAGTAATGTAAATTTATGTGCTGCACGATGTTCCCAATAATAACTAAAATCACACAAAACTAGTGCTAAGGGGGCTGCCAAGAATAAGTTATTTATTTCGAATAAAGCAATATTTTCAATATTGAGATATATTAGCCCCCAATATGGGGCAATAAATAAATACAGAATAATATTAGGAATAACGGTGCTAAATGAAATAATCTTTTGCTTCTTTATCTCCTTTGAGGATTCAGTTTTCCATTCCTCAAGCCCCAGAACAATAGAAAAAGTAAGCACGGTTCCTATTAGTAGGCTTAATGAAATCGGTAATATATATTCCCCTAGCACTCGGTTTCCTCAAATCTAGATTTACTCTTGATGCTAAGAGCTATTTTTTCATGTTTTCCAAAAATATTTGGCTTGTTTTTCCATGTGTCATTCATTCTGATTTGTGTGTTGTATTCACAAAATGATACAAGGTCCCCATTTGTATTCAATATGTGATGACAGCAATTGGATACTCTGTCCATGTCATAGTTGTGTTGGTCCATAAAAGGTTTTATTGCTATTCCAAAAATATCTTGCGGGCGGATAAACTTTTTAATAACCTCAGTAATCAGCTTGCTGAAGAAGGAGGTTTTTCCAGTGCCCATAACAGCCTGAATTTCGTCTTTATCTAGTTTGGTTTTATATGCCACCTCATTCATCACTTCATTGAGGTCTATTTTCTGGGTTATATTAAAAAGCAAACCGAACCTTCTGGCAAAAAGCGTAGTCCAGCCACAGTTTGGATGTGAACAAGGGATTGGTGTAAAGTCAGATAGTTTTAGTTTTTTAGGTAAGGCCTTCACTAAGCCATGTACGACCGTAGATAAAGTTGGTCTGTTTTTCCCATCCTTTTCCAGTTGATATCTTCCTGTATAAAATGTTGGTAGGAAGCCTATTAAGCGTATGTGCTTATGCTTCAAACCTTGCTGCATAACCCAACTGATTTCATTTTCACTTAAATCATGTGCCACGGTCATGGTTAATTGCATGCAAACTTTGTATTTAGATAATAATTTAATGGCCTTTTCGCGTGTTTTGAGTACATCAGCCTTTCTTAGTGATTGGTTTGTTGCCCTTTGTTCTCCATCAAATTGCAATAACACCAGAATTTTTTTCCGCATTCTTTTTAATTTGATAGCGACATCTGGTTTAGAAAACTCTAAACCGTTGGTTGGTATATAGATTATGCCGATTTCTTTCTTTTCGAAAAGCCATTCAAGCATTTCCCAAAATTGAGGATGTATGGTCGCTTCACCTCCAGTTACTTGTACTGAGTCAATAAAGGTTTTTTCCTGGATTAATCGGTCGATATATTCTTTAAATTGCACAAACGGTAAGATTTTATCTCCGGAGGCATCGGCATAGCACACCCGACATGCCAGGTTGCATGCATTGGTGATCTCAACCAAAACGGTGCAGCTTTTATTTGATAGCTGATTGGTAAAGCTGTCAGATTGTGTAACACAAGAGCTAGCTGAATTCTCACTGCAGCAGGAGTTGTATTCTGGAATAAAAAATACATTTTCTTCTAAGTAGCGGTTGCCCCAAATATCTTTATTAGAAAGGCGGTAAAACTTCACATCATTCTCTAAGAGATTTGTGAATGAACCATGTTTGTTACATACCGATCGTATCCATACTTTGTTCTTGTTCTCAAAGACTACAGCTTTGGTATGCATTAAGCATTCTTCACAAACACTTATTGTTGTTTTGTAGAGGATATCATTAGCGTTTAGTGAAAATACTACCTTTACTTGCTGGTCAGAATAGGATTTCAAATTCTTACTGATAGTTTCTAAATTATCCTTAGTTTGATAATTGTTGCTGGCAATATCACCCACGCTTTAAGTTCCATTCCAATAAACTGCTGGAAAGTTTATAAATCCATTTCCTGGATTTCGGGAATTTATGCTCATATGTTTTAACTAACCTTCTTAGCTGTTGATATGAAAACTCTAAATTGGCTTTATGTTCAGCTACACGATGAATTGCTAACATTTCCAGAGCGCGTTGCTTAGGCAGCAGATCAAATACAGCATTCCTCGTGTATTCTACATGGGTCTTTTCATCTGCTAAGACCAGTGATACGGCTTTTTCAGAATACTCAATGGGAGATTGGTGGCAGGCATCACCATGAAACTGTAAAGAGGTAGTGATGCGTAACTCCAGGAAATGCAAATGTGCCATAAAGCTGGCTAGTTTTTCGGTTTTTATATCTGCAGAGTCGGTATCGAGAATATGAAAATTTACAGGTGTATAGCTTTTAATCACATGGTTGTAAACATCTTCCATAGGCAACTCAATAATTGGTTGATCTAATTTATTAATGAGCTTTCGATAAATAAGAACATGCTTGTCTTCATCATCCATATGCCTTTTCATGGTTGCTAATAACTCAGGGTTATCCACAGCATGGGTTGGGAAATAGTCGTTGACTTTGTGGGGGTACTCTTCTCCATTTAAATATAAATTAAGAACACAGGCATGAATTTCAGGAACCCTGCATATATCATTGTGTAAATTATTTTTAATGAAAGAAATCAATCTATAGCAAACACAATAAAGCACGCACCAAAAATGAATACAACCACAGCAATGAAAATCCATACAACCAAGAGCGCTATTTCCCAACAGCTTTTGGGTTTATTACTAGATTCTTCTTCTTTATTGTTTTTATCTTCTTCATGGTCGTTAGTTTGCATAGCTTTCTCCAAGGGTTTTGTGTCTTCTGGCCATAAAAGAAGCCAAACCTGCGATAACTAGTAAAATAGCAAAAATCTGATAAGCTGAATATCCCCAAAAAACTTTTTCGGTAACACGAACAAACTCAGTAAAAAACCTGAACGTACCATACATAATAATGAATATTGCAAAAAGTTGTCCTTGGAATATCTTTTTCCTAAACAATGAAACTAATAATAGACCTGTAACTAAATGAAATATTATCTCAATGGGGGCTGTGGGATAACGGCTTACCCCATCTATATGCTTTACTGATAAAACAGTGGTGTCTTTTAGTCCTAAGCAGCAGCCACTAAACCAACAACCTACTCGACCAATGGCAATTGAAAATGGTAAAACAATTGCAAACCTGTCATTTGGTAGTCTTTTATACCCCATTAGTGGCTTGGCAGCCTCTGCAAATAAAAACCCAAATAACAATGCGCCAACAATGGATTTGCCAGTAAATATCAATTCGAACCAATGATCAAATGGTTTAATCGGCCATAGTGCATCTCCCATTAATACTGCCAATTTAGCCCCAAATATTGCCCCAATAAAGGTGATGCCTTGAAGATAAAAATATTGATTTTTTTCTTTCTCATGCTTGAAGTCTTTGGTTAGCGGGAACACAAAAATCAACATAAAGGCCAATGAAATTGAGACCAAATATATAGGGCTTATAGAAAAGCCAGTTGCATCTAAGATTAAATCATCCATAGCCAGGCTAGAATGTAAATTAATAGTGAAAGGCCTGCCAGCATGTGTATCTTCTTTTCTTTAATATGTAAATGCTTATGGTAAGCAAGTTCGTCTGCTAGCATGCAAGGAAAAGCTATTATTAAACCAATGCTGGCAATCATGGTGTTACTCATGATTGAGAAAATCAGAAATACTAGAATACTGGGTATAGTTATACCATGGAGTATTTTTTCAATTCGGGGGACATTTCTATCATGTTTATGCATCCATAAATCATAGGATGTAAAGCTTAAATAGGGTATTGTTAGCAGTAGTAAGTATAGATTAATTGTCAAGATTAACCCCCGAATCGATCGATATAAAGATAATATACCTGATGTTCCAGGATAAAAACAATTTTTACTGCTGAGCGTTCAGTCTTAAATCCTCCAGATAGGTCAAGAGCCTTTGCGATAGTCGTGTTTTTATATATGGATTAGAGCGATCTTGACTATGAAACCCTGTGCTGGTTCCCCAGCACAGGGTTTGCTATTTTACTTATTTGCTAACCAGGCTCCGACGCTTCCAAATCAGAAATACCGCTGGGATTACAACTAGGGTTAGAATAGTTGCTGATACCATTCCCCCAACCATAGGCGCTGCGATTCTGCGCATAACTTCAGAACCTGTGCCGCCACCAAGCATGATTGGTAGCAAGCCAGCGATAATCGCAGCTACCGTCATCATAATTGGGCGCACTCTCATTAAGGCACCATGGACAACGGCGTGGCTAATATCCTCACTGACAATAGCTCGGCCTTCGGTATCAACCTTGTGCAGTTGCTCCTCAAGCGCCTGATTTAAATACACCAGCATCAATACCCCGATTTCAACGGCTACTCCGGCAAGGGCAATAAAGCCCACCCCCACAGCTACAGACATATTGTAATCTAGTAAGTAGATCAGCCAGTAACCACCAGCAAGTGCCATTGGCAGGGTTCCCATAATTACCGCAACTTCGCCAAAATGTCTAAAGTTAAGATATAACAGCAGAATAATAATTGCCAGGGTTACCGGCACTACAGTTGCTAATTTTTCCTTGGCCCTGACCATGTATTCATATTGCCCTGACCAGGAAATAGAATAACCAGCAGGTAAATCAACTTGCTCGGATACGATGCGTTGTGCATTGGCAACATAGCCGCCCAAGTCAGAAACATCCAGATCTACATAAATCCAGCCGTTCAAACGAGCATCTTCGGTTTTGATTACCGCAGGTCCAGATTCGACCTTGATATCAGCAACTTCAGAGAGCGGGATATTTGCACCCATCGGGGTTACTACCAACAAGTTTCTAATTCGCTCAAGTGAGTCGCGAATTTCTCGGGGGTAGCGTACATTTATGGGATACCTTTCCAGGCCTTCAATAGAAGTGGCAACTACCATGCCGCCAATAGCGGTTCTGACTACATCCTGGACATCCGCGATATTCAAGCCAAATCTGGCAGCATCCGCGCGTTTGATATCAACAGTCAGGTAGCGACCGCCGGCAACTCGTTCAGAATAAACCGACAACGTTCCAGGTATCCCTTTCATCACTTCCTCGATACGAGTACCGATACGCTGGATTTCCTTTAAGTCGGGACCAGCTACCTTGATACCAACTGGGGTTTTTATTCCCGTTGCCAGCATGTCGATGCGGTTTTTGATCGGCATTACCCAAGCATTGGTCAGCCCCGGTACTTTGACTATCCGGTTGAGCTCTTCTTTGAGCTTGTCAGTAGTCATTCCCGGTCGCCACTGGTCATGAGGCTTGAGTTGTATGGTTGTTTCAATCATAGTTAATGGTGCGGGATCTGTGGCAGTCTCGGCGCGGCCAACTTTACCAAATACCATTGCTACCTCGGGTACAGTTTTGATCATTTTATTGGTTTGCTGGATTAGTTCCTGGGCCTTACCAATTGATATGCCGGGGAAGGTAGTGGGCATATACAGCAGATCACCTTCATCTAGATCCGGCATAAACTCAGAGCCGGTTTTCATAACCGGCCAAACACTGACTGCCAGAATCACAGCTGCAATAACCAGCACTGATTTTGGTGCCCGCATGACAAAGTTGATAAAAGGTCTGTAGCCAGCGATTAACAGGCGATTTACTGGGTTCTTTTCTTCCGGGGTGATATGGCCACGGATAAACAAACCCATTAGTACTGGTACTAAGGTAATGGATAACCCAGCTGCGGCTGCCATTGCAAAAGTTTTGGTAAATGCTAATGGTGAAAACATTCTGCCTTCCTGGGCTTCCAGAGAGAATACTGGCAGGAATGACAGGGTAATAATCAGCAGGCTGAAAAATAATGGCGGACCAACCTCGCGCGAAGCTTCATAGATTATGCGCCAACGGTTCTCATCGGTGACTTCCTGCCTTTCAAAATGTTTGTGCACATTCTCCACCATCACAATGGCTGCATCTACCATCGCGCCAATGGCTATTGCGATCCCTCCCAAAGACATAATGTTGGCGTTAATACCCATTTTTTGCATTACAATAAAGGCAGTTAAGATACCCACTGGTAGGGAAAGAATAATTACCAAAGAGGAGCGTAAATGGAACAAAAAGAAGGCGCAGACTAGAGCTACAACTATGAATTCTTCCAGTAGCT
>CAZEFU010000045.1:0-9725 GCA_964511515.1 uncultured Wenzhouxiangellaceae bacterium | reverse complement strand
CAAGATTGGCTAATGGTATGCGTATATGTCGAGGGTCTAGGGTTTCTAGTACGGTTTCTGAAAAGTCAAAAACCCCAAGAATATCAGTAGTACTTGATGATAATAAGTGTTCTGCTTGACCCTCACAGTAGCTAACTTGCAGGCAGGGTTTCATAATGGCTGTTGTAGCTCTGGTATATCTTGGTATTGCTTAAGACTATCTGGATTAGACAGTGCATCAAGATTTTTTACAGGTCGGTTATGAACAATATTACGTACCGCCAATTCCACAATTTTTCCGCTAATAGTACGAGGGATATCTTGGACCTGAATGACTACAGCGGGTACATGGCGCGGGGTGGTATTGCTACGGATGTGCTTGCGAATTTTGTCGATTAAGTCGGTATCTAAAACTATGCCCTGTTGCAGATGCACAAATAGCACAATACGTACATCATCTTCCCAGTCTTGATCAATACAGATGCTTTCGAGAACTTCATCGAGTTTTTCTACCTGACGATATATCTCTGCAGTACCAATGCGCACTCCGCCCGGGTTTAATGTGGCATCTGAGCGTCCATAAATAATAATGCCGCCATGATTTGTGAGCTTGGCGTAATCGCCATGTGCCCAAACATTATCGAAACGCTCAAAATATGCAGATTGATATTTGCTGCCATCATCATCGCCCCAAAAACCAACTGGCATTGCCGGGAAGGTGGCCGCACAGCTAAGTTCTCCGGTTTCATTTATTACAACTTCGCCAGCATCATTACGGATTTCAACTTGAAGACCCAAGCCGCGGCATTGTAATTCGCCACGCCAGACCGGCAAAATTGGGCAGCCAAGGGCAAAGCAGGAAACTATATCGGTGCCGCCTGAAATTGAGGCAAGGCAAATATCAGTTTTGATATCTCGATAAACAAAATCAAAACTTTCCGGTGCCAGTGGTGAGCCGGTAGAAAGCATGGTTCGTAGAGACTCAAGTTTGTGGCTTTGGGCTGGTTTTATTCCAGCCTTCTCCCATGCAGAGATAGATTTGGCACTGGTGCCGAAAATACTGATATCGAGTTCATCAATTAAATCAAACATAGCATCAGCTTGTGGGTAAAACGGTGAGCCATCATAGAGCACAATAGTTGCACCTGTTGCCAGGGAGCTAACTAACCAATTCCACATCATCCAGCCACAGGTGGTGAAGTAAAAGATTCGGTCCTGCCGGTGTAAGTCGGTATGTAACACCAGCTCTTTTAAATGCTGAAGCAAAGTACCACCGGCACCATGGGTAATGCACTTGGGGATTCCGGTGGTGCCGGAGGAATAAAGAATATATAGCGGCAGGTCAAAGCGATCACGATGAAAGTCAATCTCGGTGACACTGGTATCTAAGAAATCATCCCATAACTGTGCCTGCTTAAAGTCAGCTAAATTAATTTCTTGCTCAATATATGGAATCACTACTACAGCCTCAATTGACTCGATATTGGCAGCAAGCTGACTAGCTTTTTCCAAGCAGTCGAAGATTTTGCCGTTGTATTGATAGGCATTGGCAGTAAATAGTATTTTGGGTTGAATCTGTCCGAAGCGATCCTGAACTCCATCAAGTCCAAAATCTGGCGATGTAGATGACCAAATAGCACCTAGTGAGGCGCTGGCCAACATGGCAATAACAGTTTCAGGTAAGTTTGGCAGATAAGCCGCCACTCGATCGCCTGATACTACGCCATGAGCTTTTAGCGAAGCCGCTGTAGCTGCCACTGCTTGGTATAGTTGCTGGTAGCTGAGTTCTCGCGAGTTGCCACCTTCGGGATGAAAAATAATCGCAGGCTTATCGTCCCGGTAACGCAGCAAGTTTTCTGCGAAATTGAGCTTAGCCTGCGGAAACCATTGGCTGTCGCGCATGCTCTGGCCAGTTATTAATACATCACTGCCGCGTTCACCAATAACATCAGTAAATTCCCATAAGGCTTGCCAGAACTGCCGAGGGTGGTTAATGGAAAACTGATAAAGCCCGTGATAATCGGTAATTAAAGGATCAAGCTCGGCGCGAATAAGGTGGATAAAGCGACTGATATTAGCCTGATTGATACGCTCGGCATCTGGCATCCAGCAGGGTTTATCCATATGCTCTGTCATTACAGGGCGGCTTCAATTTCCGGAATAACGGTAAATAAATCACCTACCAGACCAATATCGGCAACTTCAAAAATTGGTGCCTCGCTATCTTTGTTAATAGCCACAATTGTGCCGGCATCTTTGATTCCGGTAACATGCTGAATAGCGCCAGAAATACCAAAGGCCATATATAAATCTGGTGAGATAATTTTGCCAGTTTGCCCAACCTGCATATCGTTAGGCACATAACCTGCATCAACCGCTGCGCGTGAGGCGCCTACGCCTGCGCCTAATTTATCTGCCAAGGCATAAATGATAGCAAAGTTCTCTTGTGACCCTAAGCCACGGCCTCCGGAAATAACACGATTAGCACTCTGCAGGTCCGGACGATCGCCGCCTTCGCTGGCAAGTTTAATAAAGCGAGTGTGTGTAGGTAGTTCCGCACTTGCTGTATGTTCGCGAATACTGGCAGAGCCGCTACTATCTGCTGCTGGCCAAGATGCATTACGCACAGTAGCTACTATGGTTTGGCCATCAGCTACGCTTACATCAACAATCGCATTGCCAGCGTAAATAGGCCGCTTAAACGCTCGCGGATTGATAACAGCCATAATGTCAGATACCTGATTGACTCCAATAAGGGCTGCAACTCTGGGCATTAAGTCTTTGCCGAAGGTGCTAGATGGCCCATAGACATGACTGTAATCGCTTGCTAATAAGGCAGCTTCAGGTGCAATTGCTGCAGCGAGGCTATGCTGAAAATCAGCTGCCTGAATATTGATTACCTCAGTAACACCAGTAAGCGAGGAGGCTTGCTCGGCAACTTCACTGCCATCTGCAGTAAATACCGCAATATGAATCTCGCCACCAGTAGCTACGGCGCAGCTAACACACTTCGCTGTACTGTTATTAAGCTCTACACCATTGTGCTCGGCAATTATTAGTATCTTGCTCATAATAAACCCCGGTTTTTCAGCTCAGTTACCAGTGCTGCGGCACTGTCTACCATAATGCCTTTCTCGCGTACTGCTGGAGCGGCATAGTGGTCAATTTGTAGATTGTTGTCATTAATGATTGCCAGTTCATCCAAAGCAATAACATCCAATGGCTTGCGCTTGGCTTTCATGATATCTGGTAGCTTCACAAAACGCGGCTGATTTAAACGCAGGTCAGTTGTGATAACCGCCGGAAGGTCAACCTCAATTGTTTCTAAGCCTGCATCTACTTCGCGGGTTACAGTTGCGGTTTCGCTAGTAATCTCTACTTTGGAGGCAAAGGTTGCCTGTGGTCTATTCCATAAAGCTGCCAGCATTTGTCCGGTTTGATTGTTATCATCATCAATTGCCTGCTTGCCCAGAATGACCAGGCCAGGCTGCTCTTTTTCTACCACTGCCAGTAGTGCTCTGGCTGCTGCCAGCGGCTGTAATGCCTTATCGGTATCTATCTGAATGGCGCGGTCAGCACCCATGGCAAGGCCAGTTCGTAATTGCTGTTGGCAATTGTTAGCACCAATTGAGATTACGATAACTTCGCTGGCTATTCCAGCTTCGCGTAAACGCAATGCTTCTTCAAGAGCAATTTCATCGAATGGATTAATGCTCATTTTCGCGCCGTCAGTATCAACTCCGCTGCCATCGGGCTTAACCCGAACACGAACATTAAAATCTACTACTCGCTTAATGCCGACAAGTATTTTCATGTATATATTCCGTCTTATAAGTTCTGATAATTAGGGCCTGAGGCACCTTCGGGAGTGACCCAGTTAATAATTTGATATGGGTCTTTTATATCGCAAGTTTTACAATGCACACAGTTAGCAGCATTAATTTGCAGGCGTTTACCAGCATCATCTGCAACTATTTCATAGACATTAGCAGGGCAGAAGCGGGTACATGGATTACCGTATTCTTCCACGCATTTTGTAATGCAAATATTGGTGTCTGCTATTTTTAAATGTACTGGCTGGTCTTCATCATGGGAAGTGGTGGAAAAATAAACTGCTGCCAGGCGATCGCGCGGCTCTAGTTGGCGCTCGTGCCAATGCCGCTGTGGACTTGTGTAATCTGCCAGTTTTTTTAATGCATCGTGATCGGCACGATTTTTTAAAGTCCAAGGTGAATAACCCAGAGTGATAGTTTCCCAAACAGCATTGATAAGCCCGAACCATAATCCCCGATGGAAACCTGGACGAATATTACGAACTTTTTTCAATTCGGCCATAAGTGGTGATGCGCGCAATTTCTTATCAAAGCCCGCACAATTTTGAGCTTCAGTTAAATGCTCGGCTGCCAACATGCCACTACGCATGGCTTGATGCACGCCTTTTATTTTTGGTACATTCAAAGTCCCGGCAGCATCACCAATTAAAATGGCGCCTGGCATTTCGGTAGTCGGCAGAGATTGATAGCCGCCCTCAACAATGGCTCTAGCACCACCAGAAAGCATTTCTCCGCCTTCAAAAAGAGGTTTGATATGCGGATGGTTTTTGAACTGCTGAAAAGCTTCCCACGGTTGAAAGTTAGGGTCTTCATAATCTAGCCCAGAAACAAAGCCAACTGCGATGCGATCATTATCTAGGTGGTAGATAAAACTACCGCCATAGGTTTTGCTATCTAGCGGCCAGCCAATTGAATGCTGAATTTTGCCTGGCTCAGATTTGCCCGGTGCTACCCGCCAAAGTTCTTTGGTACCAATGCCATAAGTTTGTGGGTCGACATCTTTAGCCAGCTCAAATTTATCAATCAATTGCTTGCTAAGATGCCCACGACAACCCTCTGAAAGAACCGTCAATGGTGCATGGATTTCAATGCCTTCTACAAAAGTATCTTTCTCACTGCCATCAGCGGCAAGCCCCATATCACCTATAACTACGCCACCAACAGCACCATCTTCAAGGTAATGAATGCTTGATGCGGCATAGCCGGGGAATATATCCACGCCCAGATCTTCAGCCTGAGGTGCCAGCCAAGCGCAAAGTGCGCCCAGAGAAACTATAAAATTACCGTGGTTTTTGCCCTGCGGTGGGGTAGGTAGCTTGCGCGAGCTGGTTTCGCTGAGCAGCAGAAATACATCTTCCCCGGCTGGAATACAAACCGATGGTGGGTTATCACGCCAACCAGGTAATAAATCATCTAATGGCTGTGGTTCAATTACCGCCCCGGAAAGGCTATGACCACCAATTTCCGCAGCCTTTTCAATTATGCAAATAGAGCGTTCGGTGGAATTGGCGACATCCAACTGCTTGAGGCGAATAGCACAGGCAAGCCCTGCGGGTCCCGCACCCACAATTATGACATCGTATTCCATGATTTCGCGTGTGCTCATATTAAGGAACCTCGGATCTATTCGTGGATGCGCATCTTGAGCCCATAATTTTCAATAGCTGCGTTAGTAAGTACTAGCAATAGCGCTGCTATTACAAGTGCTTTCTGCCTTGCTCTTGAGAAATTCTGGATCTCAATCTGACTCACCCAGAATAGGTCCGAGCTTCCTGCCTCCACAAGGCGGTTTCAAGTATCTTCAAGAAGCTGTAATTATAGTGTATTTTCGCTTCCTTTAGGCTCATTAATATGCCTAAAACTATGCTTGCTGCTGACTGCGTGGTTGAAATTTGATCTATATTTGAGTTTTTGCACTTTGCTTTACCAGTTGGCTTTGCTTGCCTAGGGTATACAGAATGGATATGATTACATTGTATGAGATATACCAAGCTTGGCTTATAACTACTGGTGATAGCGATGCGTTTCCTATTTGCTTTATTCCTTCTGCTTCTGAGTGGCTCCTCTAATGCTGTGTGGCTGTCACCTAATGGTGATGGTGACTCCCTGATTTTTCCCTATTACAGTAATCTGGGAGGTAATCAAACCCTGTTGCAGATTACCCGTGCCAATCGGTATTTTTCGCCAGCCACTGCTTTAAAGCTTATTTTTAGAAATCGGCAGGGTGAGGTGGAGTTAAGTTTTAATCTCTATTTAAAAACTAGCGACACATGGACAGCTTCCATAGCCAGAGTTGAAGGCGAAGGTCGTCTTTACTTACCAGATGAAACTTGCACTGCCCCTGCGTTGGCAGGAGAGCAGGGTTATGCTGTCGTGCCGCTCACTTCTGGCTATATTGAGGTGATCCAGATGGCCAGCAGTAAAGATAACACGATAAATTATAGGGATTGTGAAGCAGTAAATGCAGCTTGGGGCGCAGAGGGAACCTGGAGCAACCAATCAGCGGCGGCGATGAAAGTTCCAGAGGCGCGTATTCGTGGTGTAGCAACCCTGGTTAATTCTCAAGAGGGCACTATGTACGCCTTCGTAGCCACCGGGCTGAATGAATTTAATACCAAGATACAGCATACCGCACCAGAAATAGCAGAACCTAATTTATCCAGTGGACATGACTCTGGTACTA
The DNA here is from genome assembly GCA_964511515.1 of uncultured Wenzhouxiangellaceae bacterium. GTDB lineage: Bacteria > Pseudomonadota > Gammaproteobacteria > Xanthomonadales > SZUA-36 > SZUA-51. The sequence continues at coordinate 3,230 of CAZEFU010000045.1, read as the reverse complement.
ATTTTGGCGAGACAAGAAGCAAGATATGCTCTGCCAGCGGCTGTGTTGAAGATACTTGGGCGCGACCACTAGATGCGCTAGCCACAGTTCTGGGTGCTTCATTTAGGGGTGAATACTCGGTTATTCCTGAAATGGCTGCTGAGACTGAATTAATAGTTACACTTCCCTTAGCTGCGTATTATCAGGTTATTCCTGAGTTAGAGCAATTTAAATCACATGTCAGAGTGCTCCCCAACTCACCATCAGGGCGTTATATTTTGACGCCTCAAGTTCCAGGTGGTCCTATTGCTGATCCACCACCTCCATACCAGTTTACCCTGCTATCTTCTGAAACTGTTGTAATCAGCTCTTTCTCTAGCACCATGGAAGATTACGGTAACATAGTCTCCTCTGGTATCTTGCAGGAACCACATGAGGTATTTATGCCGGATGACATAGTCCCTGATTTCTATGAACATGGGAGCATTTCTATACATGTGTACCCACTTAGTCAAGAAGGGGGAACATGGGTAAGAGTAAGCAACTCTGGCAGAAATTATGCTGGGTCTCCGGCTATTGTATATACTGTGCAGCGTTTCAAACACAATGAGTTGGTGAATCAATCTGGAGAGCGGGTGCGCGCTAACTATGGAAATGCGTATAAGCTTTCGCGTATTCCTGATGAAGGCTATATTTTTGATTAAGTACGTAAAGCTATTTAATTAGTAAATGCGTGCTTAGTTTTTTGTTGGTTTCTAATGTTGAACAATCTACGCCAGAGTAAAAAGCTGGCTGGTAGTGCAATTAGCAATGAAACAGTTGCCACCACAGGCTTATCCAGCAACCACCCACCAATAGCGAAATTAAACCCAAATAATACCCCAAGTGCCAGCACCCAGTTGCTTAGTGCTTTTCGCAGTTTACTATCAGGGTCATCGATAAACATCTTCCAACCAGCTCCACCTGGGCGAATCTGGGTGGCAAAGGCAAGTAATTTTTCTCTGCTGCTAGCTGCCGTTAATAAAGTTACTGGTATCCAGATTATTGCTGTCAGACTGATAGTAGTCAGGAGCTTTTGACTGTATTGCCAGTCACTATGAAATTGCGCCAACCAAGTGGCGATTATGCCGGAAGCTATCATCGCGGAGAATTCTGACCAGGCGTTGATTCGCCACCAGTACCAGCGCAATATCCACACAGGGCCAGCGCCAGATGCAAATGTTAGCAGGAACTTCCAGGCACCCGCAACTGAATCCATATTTAGTGCCAATACTACTGCGATTGCAAGCAGAGCTGCCATCATTATTCTAGACATTAGAACATAGTGTTTTTGGCTGGCCTCTTTAACCATAAAGCGCCGATATATATCATTAATAATGTAGGAAGAGCCGAGGTTTAGGTGAGTGTCGATGGTAGACATAAAAGCGCCAATCAGTCCTGCTAGCACCAGCCCAAGTAAGCCTGCCGGCAATACCGTTGCCATCATCATTGGGTAGGCTTGCTCTGGGTCTGCTAGCTGCCCAAATAAAGCCACACTTGCCAGTGCAGTAATTATCCAGGGCCATACCTGGATGGCATAATTAATAAAGGCGTAAAACAGGGTAGCCGCAAAGGCATGATTTTCATTTTTGGCCGAAAGCATGCGCTGAATATGCTTGCCGCCACCATCGGCATACTTATGCGCCCACCATTGCACCAATATATAAGTAAGGAATAATGCAATCAGATCACCATCGCCACTAAAATCTGGTACGAAGTCAGTTAAATGCGATGCTTGCTGTGCTGCCAGTCCGGCACTGATACCAGCGCTGCCGCCAACTTCCTGCCAGGCAAACCAGGCTAATATTACCGAGCCACTAAGGGCTACGAAATATTGAATAAAGTCGGTTATTACCACGCCATAAAAGCCGGAAGCTGTGGTGTAGATAAATACCAGCACGGTAGAGGTGATCAAAATAGTGCTTACATCAAGCCCGGTAACCCCGGAAAGCACCTTGATCAAGGCTAAAAATACCCAGCCCATAATAAAGGCATTAAATAATATGCCGAAGTAAAAGCCCTTGAATAAACGCAAAGCTGCTGCTGATTTACCTGAGTAACGCCGCTCAATAATCTCGGCATCGGTCATTACCCCAGAACGCCGCCACAGGCGTGCGAACAGGAATGCTACCAACAGGGCAGATATTGCACTAGCCCAGAAAAACCAGACCCCAGCTATTCCTTCAGTGGCAACAAACTTGGTTATTGCAATTGGGGTATCGATGGAGAAATTGGTAGCAGCCATCGAAATGCCCAGTATCCACCAGGGAATTTGTCGGCCGCCAAGAAAGAAGTCATTGACAGAATTGGAGGCTTTACGAGTCAGAGCCATTCCAGCAATGAAAATTAGTGCTATATAAATGCCGATTACCCAGTAATCCAGGCTGACTAATTGATTCATTGTTGCTTGAGAATATTATGCATAAGCATATCCTCTACTAAGACTTATCTGGATGCAAGAAAAAACCCGGCGGAGTACGCCGGGTTTAATAAGTGCTTCCAGAGCCTAAGCCTTAGAGAATATATTCTTACTTATCAGCTTCTATTGCAAAGCCATCTTCATCAAGCATTTTAATTGGCATGCCCAGGGCTTCCAATTCTTCGCGAATGCTGGCTTCATCACCAACTACAACAATAGCCATATTATCAACATCGATAAATTTATTGGCCAATTTGTTGAGTGTATCTTTGTTAGTAGATTGCAATAAGGCGTTTTGCTGGCTGCGGTAATCTAAAGGCAGGTCATAGCGCAAAATGCTATCAAGTAAGCCGAGCTTGCTAGAAGGCGTTTCATATTGCAGAGCATCGCGCTGGCCAATTGCTGAACGCATATAGTTGAATTCTGCATCAGTCATTCCATTTTCAGAATAATTAGCAAGCTCGTTTAATATTTCTGTAATAGAAGCTGCAGTTGCATCTTTCTTCACTTCCGTTGAAGCGTTGAAGCTACCAAACTCTTTGCCGCCAGAAAAGCCACTGCGTGCGCCATAGGTATATCCTTTGTCTTCGCGTATGTTTTTCATCAGTCGCGAGCCGAAATAACCTCCCAATATTGTTGTAAGTATTCGCAAATTGTAATAATCGGGGTGTGTTTTTGTTACGGTTATTATTCCTGCTCTTATGCTTGATTGTAATGCACTGTTTTTTTCTGATACATAAGGTGTTTCTGAAAATTGAGGATTTATCGCTACTTTTTCAACAACAGGTTTTTT
>CAZEFU010000044.1:0-9739 GCA_964511515.1 uncultured Wenzhouxiangellaceae bacterium | reverse complement strand
GTATGATATTGATAATTCTTACACTCTTCCTCACAAACTTGCTCATGTTGCCAGGTTGTATGGAATGGGATATGGATAGCATTCGCGCCTATTTCAATCAGAGGTAATATGTCCGACTTTAAGGAATTGCCAACCATGAGAAATTCTTCGGCTTTGATTCCGAGGCGCTCAAGTAAGGCAGTGTAATTTGTAGGTTGTTTATCGCTGAGGATTTCAATATGGTGAAAATAACTAGATAAGTTAGATTTTTCCAGTTTTCTTTCCTGGTCCAGAAGGTCACCTTTAGTGACCAATATTAACCGATACTTCTGTGCTGTTTGCTCAAGTACTTCATGTACATTACCAAGTAACTCAACAGGTTTATCAAGAATCTCCTTACCCATCGATACAATACGCTCGATTACCTTATTTGAAACTTGCATATTAGAAAGTACCAACGCCATCTCAACCATTGATAAAACAAAACCCTTCACCCCGTAGCCATAGACACCAAGATTTTTCATCTCCATCATGAAAAGATCTTGATCTATTTGGTTTCTGGTCTCATAAGCAGAAAGCAAATTGGCGAACTCTTTTTCTGCTTCTCGATAATATGTTTCGTTTAACCAGAGCGTATCATCGGCATCGAAGCCAATTACTGAGATATTTTTATAATTATCTTCCATTTGAACTGCACCCAAATTACTGTCAGAAAGAAGTATAACAACGACTAGATATTTAATATCAAGAATAATTATTACTTGTTAATACTTTGTTAAGATAGTAAACTACTTAACCGATAAATTGAAGTAAATCAATCCTCAATATTACTTTATTCGGAACCCCTAATACCATGAAAAACACTAACTTTTTCTTAAAGAGCAGCATTAGCGTGGCCTTAGCCAGTCTAATTTCTATACCTGTGTATGCCCAGGATGAAGAAACCATAGATGGCTTTGTTCTGCAGGATGTTATCGTAACTGCAACAAAAACTGAAAAGAACCTGCAAGACGTACCGATGTCAGTATCTGCCCTGGGTGGTGAGGATCTTGACGAACTACGCTCAGGTGGCGGCGATATCAGATTTCTCTCTGGTCGTGTCCCAAGTTTAATTATCGAATCTGATTTTGGTCGGGTTTTCCCACGCTTTTATATTCGTGGCCTAGGTAATACAGACTTTGACTTAAACGCCTCACAACCTGTATCACTTATTTATGACGATATCGTTATGGAAAACCCAATGCTCAAAGGTTTCCCAGTATTTGATATGGATCGTGTAGAAACTCTGCGTGGCCCACAAGGCACACTGTTCGGGCGTAACACCCCTGCTGGTATTGTGAAGTTTGATTCAGTCAAGCCATCACAAGTTAAAGAAGGCTACGCGAAAATTGGTTTTGGTAGCTTCAACCAAATGTCATTTGAAGGTGCAGTTGGTGGAGCTATTAATGACAAATGGTCAGCCAGACTGTCTTTCCTGCACGATCGGCGCGATGACTGGGTGAAAAACAAGCCTGGTTTAATCGATCCAGACTTAATATTAGTAAATGGTAAAGAAAAAGGCGATGGTGACCTAGAGGGTTACTCCGAAACTGCCTACAGAGTCCAGTTAGCTTATGAAGGCGATAACTTTAATGCCTTGTTCAACCTACATGGTCGTGATGCTGATGGCACAGCCCGTGTATTTAGAGCTAACATTATCCAGCCTGGAAGCAATAACTTTGTTCCCGGTTATAACAGAAAAGTAGTTTCACATGATGGCGGCAATGAGCAAACTGTGAAATCCACAGGCTTTAGTGCCAAACTGGAATGGCAATTAGCAAATGATATGATGTTTACATCTATCACCGGCTATGAAACTGTAGAAGCTTTTTCTCGTGGCGATGTTGAAGGTGGTTATGGCGCTATCTTCCTGGAGCCAGGAATTCCTTCAGGTCCAGGGTTTATCCCGTTTCCAGCACAAACAGCTGACGGCATTCCTGATCATTCGCAGTTCACCCAAGAATTCAGACTTTCGCAGAATACAGAAAACGGCTTCTGGCAAGCTGGTGTCTTCTACTTCGATGAGAACCTGGATGTTGAGTCATTTAACTATAGTGACCTCAGCGATAACTACACTGGTTATGCAACGCAGACCCAAGATACCACAGCTTATGCAATATTCGGACAGGCTGACTTTTATCTGACTGATGCCACAACTCTAACCGCTGGCTTACGCTGGTCTAGCGATGAGAAGAAATATACTGCAGCAGTACCTTTGCCACCATTTGGTGGGCCAGCTGTACCACCATCTTCAGTGAACCCATCCGATAGCAACTTTAGCGGGAACATCAGTATCTCCCATACTATTAATGAGGATACCAATGTGTATGCACGTTTAGCGCGCGGTTTCAGAGCCCCATCGATTCAGGGCCGCGTATTGTTTGGCGGTCAAATCACTGTAGCTGATTCAGAAACTATCACCTCTATTGAGGCTGGCTTCAAACAGCAGCTTATGGATAACCGCGTACGCTTAAATACTGCAGTGTTCTACTACACACTATCGGATCAACAGTTAACAGCTGGTAGTGGTACTGCCAATGTTAATCAGCTGGTTAACGCTGATAAGACCATCGGCTATGGTTTTGAAACTGATTTAACCGCAGTTCTGTCTCAGAACACTCTCCTTACCTTCGGTTTAAGTTATAACAATACCGAAATTCAGGATAAAAACTTAACAGTCTCTCCTTGCGGTAGTAATTGTACTGTTCTTGATCCACCTGGAGCTATTCCTGGTACGGTTTCCATTAATGGCAACTCACTACCTAGAGCCCCAGAGTGGATGGCGAACCTGATCCTCAAGCATACAATTCCAATGGAATCAGGTAACTTCGTTCTTTCTACTGATTGGGCTTACCGTAGCGATATTAACTTCTTCCTTTACGAGTCGAAAGAATTTCGTGGTGATGCACTTCTGGAAATTGGTGTTCGCGCTGCCTATGAAACTCAGAAATGGTCAGCAGGACTCTATGGTAGAAACATTACCAATGAAGATAAGCTGATTGCTGCGATCGACTTTAACAACCTTGAGGGTATTGTTAATGACCCAAGAATTTGGGGCGTAGACTTCCAGTACTATTTCTTCTAAAAGATACTTTTTAGAGTGATTTAAAAGGGCGCATCAGCGCCCTTTTTTATTGCCTGTTAACCTAGTAATTAATTCGTACAACAACTAACAAGACAGCAGTTTAATTAATTATTTTTTCAATCATCAACTGCACACTTGACTGCCCACGAAACTCATTAACATCGAGTCTATAGACAATTTTAATCTTGCTTTTCCCACCAATACTGCTCTCATTTTGAAAGAAAGCTATGGCATCAATCGGGGTTTCGTTCTCTGAGAGCAATAATAGCTTCAGATGAGCCCCACCAACTATACGTTGCTGCAAAATTGTAAAGACACCATGAAAGCTAGGTTCTGGGAACTCCTGTCCCCAAGGGCCCGATTGCCGAAGTAGCTGAGCGACTTCAAGGGTTAAATATTCGGGATCCAGCACACCATCAGTTTCCAGCACATTGGTATACACATCAGGCCGTACCAAGGACTCCAATGAGCTCTCAAACTGTTGTTCAAACATACCAAAATTGGCTGCAGGTAAGCTTAAGCCAGCGGCCATGGCATGTCCGCCAAAAGCTGTGATTAAACCGGGATTGTTAGCATCTACATGCGCCAAAACATCGCGAATATGAATGCCCTTAATTGATCGTGCCGAGCCTTTTAAAGCATCGCTGCCTTCTACATCTGGGGCAAATGCTATTACTGGCTTATGGATTTTGTCTTTAATTTTAGAAGCTACCAAGCCAACAATGCCTTGATGCCAGCCTTGGTTGAATAAACACAAGCCATATTCAGGGGTTTGTGAGTCAACTATATTATCAATTGACTCCCTAAGTTCAAGCAGGGCTTCTTGCTGCATGCTTTCCTGGCGCTTGCGTCTGTCTTTATTCAGCTGATCAAGCTCACTGGCTATCTCTTTGGCAACTGCAAAGTCATCAGTTAGCAGGCATTCAATCCCCCTGCTCATATCCTCCATACGGCCAGCTGCATTTAAACGCGGCCCCAGAGTAAAGCCAAGGTCAGAAGCTACAGCTCTAGCGTGATGACGCCCGCCAGCATTAAACAAGGCAAGTATTCCAGGTGCTGCTTTACCAGCACGAATACGCGCCAAGCCCTGCTGCACCAAAATACGATTATTATGATCCAGAGGAACTACATCAGCTACGGTTCCTAGAGCAACCAGATCAAGCAGACTAGCAAGATTAGGAGGGCTTTTCTGGAAGCGTCCATTGCTGTGCAAATTGGCACGCAAGGCCAACATAAGGTAAAAAACCACGCCCACACCTGCCAGATTTTTACTGGGAAACTTATCGCCTGTTTGATTCGGATTAACCATGGCGTATGCGGCTGGTAGTTGCTTGCCAGGCAAATGATGGTCGGTTATTACTACATCAATGCCAAGTTCAGCAGCTCGTGCCACTCCGGCAATACTGCTAACGCCATTATCAACGGTTAAGATAAGGTCGGGCTTAGGGTCATTAATGCTATCGACCAGAGCAACGCTTAAACCATAGCCAAACTCAAATCTATTCGGTACTTTGTAATTAACATGCTTGGCTCCGAGTAATTTCAGCGCACGTACAGCAAGCGCGGTACCAGTGGCCCCATCAGCATCAAAATCTCCAACTATAAGTATTCTTTGCTGCTGCTGAATAGCTAATGCCAGCCTTTCAACCGCGCGCTCAATCTGTAGCAGCTGCTCAGGTCGTGTCAGCGTTTTTAGAGATAGCTCCAAGTCCTGATCTGTAAGCACACCACGGCTGAGATATATTTTTCTTAGCAAGGGGTGAATATCAGCCGCTAGTTGATTCGAGCTTGGTACTTTTCGGTCTTGAATTTCTATTCGCTGCTGCATCACTATTGGCCTTGGGACTTATTGATAACGGCTAGTGCAGTTAAGTTTTTCTGCCACGGCCAAATAAAAGATTTAGAGATATGCCATATACCAGCATCAATACTATGCAGCTGTATTTGCCCGCCTGAATTTACCACTTGTAGTAAGGGCTGGAAAACATCTTGTTCAAGCTCTGCAAGCTGCTCGATTGCTGAACCTGATTGCTCGGCGCACCAATGAACTACATCTGCTGTATCAGCAGCAATAGAATCTTGCCAGCTGGCGCCAGTTGCGCTTGCCAGACCTTGCAGTAATGAACTCTTGCCTGCGCAAGTTATTCCTGTCGCAACCTGCTCTATGCCATCCACAAGCTGCCCTCCTCCCCAAAGCCATAAACCAGACAAGGGTGGAATGCCACTTTGCTCTCGTTGCAGCCGTAGTGGATCGGCATATAACAGCATTTGTGCTTCAGTAAAGCTACGCTGCCAGTAAGCATTTAGTTTGCTGGCAGCATCGGCAATATCACCACCAAGTAATGAGCGTGGTGCTGGCATTAACTCAGTTGGTATTAGCGCAGTAGGTAGTTGAATATACCAGCGTTGGTTGTTGGGAAATCGAAAATTCAATCCATCAGCTGCAAATTGTTGATTAAAACTTTGTTCTAGCCTTTGCCGTTCCGCAGTATTTAAATCATACCCACCAGGGCCCATTAAAAACACTTTGGAAGCAGCAGCTACCAGACTAACTGGGTCTGCGCGCATACAATACTCAGAACCTAGCTCCATACCATCAGCAGTGGCTGTATAAGGCGCTACTGAGAGCTGGCTTAGCTTGGCTTCAACAATACCCAACGCCTTGCCCAAGACTATTTCTGGGGCTTGCTGGGGCTGTGAACGCAGTGGTTTTGCAAAACCGAATAGTTGGTTTAATGCAGGAGTATTGAGCTCATCACCAGCTGCTTTGAGCAAGGCATAGAGCTCATCAATTTGCAGGGTGATTTTTTGCAGCACTTACTTGTGCTTAGTAGCTAACGTTGATTATCTCTAGCTCACGCTTGCCGCTAGGTGCCTGAACTTCGGCAATATCGCCCTCTTCCTTGCCGATTAAAGCGCGGGCTAATGGTGAAGAAAGCGACACTCTTCCGGCATCAATATCAGATTCCAAATCACCTACAATCTGATATACCTCTTCATCACCAGTATCTTCATCGGCAACGGTAACTACAGCGCCTAGCACCACTTTACCGGTGTGTTTAATATTGGCAACATCTATAACCTGGGCATTGGAAAGCCCTGATTCCAGTTCTTTGATCCGGCCTTCAGTAAAGCTCTGTTGTTCACGGGCAGCATGGTATTCTGCATTTTCTTTCAGATCGCCATGGGCTCTAGCTTCGGCAATGTCTGCGATAATCGCTGGTCGCTTAACTTTTTTTAATACGTCTAGCTCAGCACGCAAGCGTTCAGAACCTTCTTTGGTAATGGGCATTCTATTCATTTTTGATACTCAATTATTAGCTATGCAGCTTATGTAAACTGCGAACATCAGTAATTTTCTCATAATCCAGGGCACTAAGTACAGCTTCCGCACCAGCAACAGTAGTTGAATAGCTAATTGCATGTTGCAGTGCTTCGCGGCGAATTGAAAATGAGTCTGCAATCGCGTGTCTGCCTTCGGTGGTGTTTATTATATAACTTATTTCGCCATTTTTTATCATATCAACGATATGCGGCCGGCCTTCTGTAACCTTATTAATATAGGCACAGTCAAGGTTTTTACCGCGTAGGAACTCACAAGTTCCCGCTGTTGCTACCAATGTATAACCGCGTTTAACTAGTTCTTCAGCCACTACTACAAGTTTTTCCTTGTCGGCATCGCGCACACTAAGAAAAGCCAAACCAGTAACGGGAAGGCGGTGATTAGCTCCCAACATGGCTTTGGCACAGGCAGCACCATAGGTATCGCCAATACCCATTACCTCACCAGTTGAGCGCATTTCTGGGCCCAAAATGGGGTCTACTCCCTGGAACTTACCGAACGGATAAACAGGCTCTTTTACAGAATAGAACTCAGGTATCTTTATTTCTGTAATACCTTGTTTATCAAGACTAATACCTGCCATACAACGTGCTGCAATTCGAGCTAAAGGCAAGCCTACAGCTTTCGATACATAGGGTACTGTACGCGAGGCTCTGGGGTTCACTTCAAGCACGTATATTTCTTCGCCTTTAAGGGCGAACTGAGTATTCATCAAACCAACCACACCAAGTGCTAATGCCATTTGCTCAGACTGCACTGCCAGGCGTTTGAGCACAACATCAGACAAGGTAAATGAGGGAATACAACAGGTAGAATCGCCTGAATGCACCCCTGCTTGCTCAATATGCTCCATTATTCCGCCGATGACTACCCGCTCGCCATCACAGATAACATCTACATCAATTTCAATAGCGTGATCGAGGAAACGATCCAGCAAAACTGGCGAATCATTCGATACCTGCACAGCTTCACGCATATAACGCGCTAATTCGATTTCATCATGAACAATATCCATAGCCCGGCCACCCAAAACATAGGAAGGCCTAACTACCAATGGGTAGCCAATTTCTGCTGCGAGTTGTATAGCAATTTCCGGATCAGTCGCAGTTTTGTTTGGCGGTTGCAACAGACCTAGCTCATTTATCAATTGCTGAAAGCGTTCGCGATCCTCGGCAAGATCAATTGAATCTGGCGAAGTACCTATTATTGGTACCCCTGCAGCTTCTAAATCGCGCGCCAGCTTGAGCGGTGTTTGCCCGCCATACTGAACAATAACCCCAACTGGTTTCTCTAAATCAACAATTGCCAATACATCTTCCAGCGTTAAAGGTTCGAAATATAGTCGATCTGAGGTGTCGTAATCTGTAGATACGGTTTCGGGGTTACAGTTGACCATGATGGTTTCAAAGCCATCTTCGCGCAAAGCCAGGGCCGCATGTACACAGCAATAATCAAACTCAATGCCCTGCCCTATGCGATTCGGGCCGCCACCTAAAACCATGATTTTCTTGTTCGTAGTTGGCTCAGCTTCGCATTCTTCCTCATAGGTTGAATACATATATGCGGTAGAAGTGGAAAATTCTGCGGCGCAAGTATCCACACGCTTATAAACAGGTATTACATCAAGCTCTAAACGGTGCTCACGGCAACTCTGTTCACTGCAATCAAGTAAATCAGCTAGGCGTCTATCGGAGAAACCCTTGCGTTTAAGGTAACGCATATCAGCAGCGCAAAGATCACTGAGTGACAAGCTTGTGGTCTGCTTCTCAATTTTTACCAACTCTTCTATTTGTGCCAAAAACCAGGGATCAATTTTAGAATGCTTGAATATTTCATCCAAATCCATGCCTTGGCGAAACGCATCAGCTACAAACAACAGGCGGTCTGGTGTGGGTTCACGCAGTTCGCGCCGCAATGCCGCGCGGGCATCAGCTTCAGACTGGTTCTCGCTTAAGCGGTGATAGATAGAATTGAATCCGTCCAGACCAGTTTCCATGCTGCGCAGTGCCTTCTGCAAGGACTCCTGAAAAGTACGCCCGATAGCCATGGCCTCACCAACAGATTTCATCTGTGTGGTTAGGCGGTCATCGGCAGCTGGAAATTTCTCGAAAGCAAAACGTGGAATTTTAGTTACCACATAATCAATACTTGGCTCAAAGGATGCTGGAGTTTGGCCGCCAGTTATATCATTGCGTAATTCATCAAGGGTATAACCTACCGCTAACTTGGCAGCAATTTTAGCTATCGGGAAGCCGGTAGCCTTAGATGCCAAGGCTGAGGATCTGGAAACCCGCGGGTTCATCTCAATAATTACCACCCGACCAGTATCAGGACAAACACCAAACTGAACATTCGAGCCACCGGTATCTACACCGATCTTGCGTAACACTGCCAGCGAATAATCGCGCAGGCGTTGATATTCTTTATCGCTAAGGGTTTGCGCTGGGGCTACAGTGATTGAATCACCAGTATGCACACCCATTGGATCAATATTTTCAATTGCACAAATAATAATGCAATTGTCTTTATGATCCCGCACCACTTCCATTTCATATTCTTTCCAACCCAATACCGATTCTTCAATCAAGACCTCGGTAGTTGGTGATAACTCTAATCCACGTTTGATGATGTCATCAAATTCTTCGCGGTTATAAGCAATGCCACCGCCGGAGCCACCCATGGTAAAAGATGGTCTGATAATGGTTGGGAAGCCGACATTAGGCTGTAATTCGCGGGCTTGCTCCAGGCTATGGGCAATAAATGATGTGGGTGTTTTAAGGCCAATCTCACTCATTGCCTTGCGGAATAAATCTCTATCTTCGGCCATATCGATGGCTTCTTTTTTAGCACCGATCATCTCTACATCGTATTTGGCAAGTACTCCATGACGATCCAGATCCAGCGCACAGTTCAGAGCGGTTTGCCCGCCCATAGTTGGTAACAGTACATCAGGTCTTTCTATCTCGATAATACGGCTAACAGTCTTCCATTCAATCGGTTCGATGTAAATGGCATCAGCAGTTTCAGGGTCAGTCATAATGGTTGCAGGGTTGGAGTTCACCAGAATTACCCGATAACCTTCCTCACGCAATGCCCGGCACGCCTGTACGCCCGAATAATCAAACTCGCAAGCCTGACCAATAACAATTGGACCTGCTCCAATAATCAATATGCTTTTTATATCAGTTCTTTTAGGCATCTTATTTCCCCACCTGTAACATCTGTACAAACTGGTCGAACAAATGCGCAACATCATGTGGGCCTGGGCTAGCCTCAGGATGCCCCTGAAAACC
>CAZEFU010000043.1:0-9772 GCA_964511515.1 uncultured Wenzhouxiangellaceae bacterium | reverse complement strand
CCAAGGCGTGTGGATAGGGCTTGCAAAGAACTGTCTTGTAGGTCACCTTGGTTAATTAACTGTATGGCTCTTTCCAAGGTTGTATTTACACCTTTCCACACAGGCGACCCTGGCGCACTATCGGGACGACAACGCAGGCACGGCCGATAACCTGCAGTAGCGGCCTCAATTGCGGATAAGAAATACACAACATTTTCTTCTCTTGGGGTAGTCGCTGGGCAAATTGAGCGGCAATAAATCTTGGTGGTTTTAACTGCCGTAAAGAATTTACCATCGAAGCGGGCATCGCGGGATAATCTGGCTTTTTGACAAACTTCGAGCTTCAACATTCTTTTTCATCACTAAATTGGCTATGGGGACTATAACCGTTAAATTTATGATTTCTAGCCAGAATCGGAACTAAACCCACATAGTTTTTTTAAATACGCTAGAGAGTAATAATTCCTTTTTTTAAAGTTCCTATTGAACCTGCCTCAGGCCGGTCATAATCTGAGCATGAATCTATGCTGCTGCATGCTTGTTATTCAGTGAGGACAGTTTATCGAGCGTGTCGGGAAACTCACGCACCATCATAATCAAGGCGGCTGCTTGAGCATTAGGTTTTGCTCTTCCTTGCTCCCAGTTTTCAAGTGTACGAACAGACACCCGAATGCGGCGAGCAAAGACAGCACGCGAAACATGTAACTGTTCCCGTGTGTCACGAATTGTCTCTGCATCAATATCTAATGGCGGCAACTGATCGATTTCATGTGTACGCAGAGTAATTTTGTCCCTGCGTTCATGTTGCATAGAGTCAACGCCCTCCATCAATTCATCAAATAGTTTACGTTTCTTAGTCATTATCTCTTTCTCCTGGCTGCCAGTTCCATCTGAATCGCCTGTTTTAATTGCTTCTTTTCATCAGGGCTTAAATCTATCGCCTCGTCTTTATCATAAAGCGTGAAAAACCATATCTGATGGTTAGTTGTCAGGTGGTAATAAATCACTCTAAGTCCACCTCGTTTGCCTTTGCCTCGTTTAGGATCTTTCCAGCGAGCCTTACGAAAACCACCTGTTCCAGGCATTAGATTGCCCATCTGAGGGTTTTCCAATAAGGCGAGTTGCAGAGCCCTAAATTCCTGATCGTCTAGGTATTTTGGTAAAAGCCGTGTAAATAATGGAGTTTCAAAGAAGATCAGTTGCATTAAAGTGAGTATACGCTAATTGCGTATAATTATAAACAAGAGTTTATTACCCGCAATGGCTAAGATATGACCTGTATTGCAAAGGGAATAGCTTTTAGTTAGGCACTGAAGGCTTAATCTGGAATAGACTTAGCCAAGGTGGAGAAATTGAATAAATCTGTATCAGCGAGCTGAGATGGGGAGACATGCCTAATTGCCCTGAATATGTTCTCAATCCGGCCCGGATGTTTAATTGCCCACTCATTGAGCATGGCTTTGATTGCTTGGCGCTGTAAGTTAGGCTGCGAGCCGCAAAGATTGCATGGGATTATTGGAAAGTTTTGCTGCTCGGCATAAGTGCTTATATCGGCTTCACTACAATAGGCCAAGGGTCTAATTACTATATTGCGCCCATCATCGCTGAGTAATTTCGGCGGCATAGCTTTTAGCCGCCCCCCATTAAACATATTTAGAAATAAGGTCTCGATAATGTCATCGCGGTGGTGGCCCAGCGCGATTTTTGTATAGCCATTGCTTTGGGCAAAGCTATACAGTGCTCCGCGCCTTAGCCGCGAACATAGTCCGCAGGTGGTTTTTCCAACTGGTATTACTCGCTGAACCACACTATAGGTATCTTGCTCGATTACCTCAAATGGTACAGCGATTTTGGCACAGTATTCTGGGATGGTGTGTGCAGGAAAACCAGGTTGTTTCTGGTCGAGGTTAACTGCGGTAATTTCAAATTGTATTGGTGCCTTTTTCTGTAGCTTTAGAAGCATATCCAGCAAGGTATATGAGTCTTTACCTCCGGATAGGCAAACCATAATGCGATCTCCATCAGCTATCATCTCATAGTCGCCAATAGCTTGGCCGGTATGATGCAATAACCGTTTGCTGAGCTTGCTTTGAGCTATGGAGAGCTCCTTGTTTGTGCTTTTGATTTGCGTTGTTGAGGTCATATTGAGACTAAAATTAGAGTATAGTTAATGAAATCAGGATTGATTGTACTGGAAAAAAGAGCGAACGAATTATATGACTCACCGTGACCCATTTACTGTCGCCCACAGATTGGCAGAATTGCGTGAGGAACATCGGGACCTGGATCAGGCAATTGAGCTACTTATAAAAGACCCTCAGGCTGATCAATTACAAGTTCGACGGATGAAAAAACGCAAATTAAAACTCAAGGATTGGATAAATCGGCTCGAGTCAGAAATGATTCCTGATCTTGATGCTTAGCCCACAAAAATAAATTCTGGAAGAGGATGTCTTAGTCGCCTTGGGTATTACTTGCTTCTTCTGGCGGTTCTTTTTCTGAAGCCATCTGTATAATTCCATGGCGCAGTTCTTTAGTCATAAGCAACTTGGCATCGTTAGATACCTCTTCGAGAATTTCATCAAAGATCAATTTACCATCTTCACTACGGCGAATTACTCCGTTTTTAGATAAGTTGCGAATAAATTGCCGAAACAGAGTTTTATCGTAGAACTCAGGGGCATCGAATTCATGCAGCATTGAGATTCGTTGTGCGGTCAGGGTGCAAAGTTTTTCTAACTCGGCGCGGGAAAGATTCCCAGAGCCATTTTTTACCAGCACTGCTACGGTAATAAAGTAACGCTGGAATGTTTGCAACATACCGCGGCCAAGTAAGCTCAGGCTGGCGGCGGAGAGGCTGCCACCAAGTGCGCGCTTGAGATTACGATTACCGGTAATTAATTGTTTGGATTTCAGCACTTCAATATTGTCATCAACTATCTGGTCAATATCAGCATCATCCCAGGGTAAAAATAGCTCACTACGCAAGTATGGGTATAGTGCATTGAACAGGCCCTTGATACGCTTACGCGATAACTCCGGATGGATCTGAAAGCAGCTGGCTACAAAAGAAGGTATCGCAAACAGGTGTGAAATATTGTTTCTGAAATAAGTGAGTAAAATTGCTGAGTCGTCACTTATTGTAATAATGTCGCCCAGAGTATGTACGCGTTTTTCAATTACTCCAAGCTCTATTCCATAGCCAACTATTTCAATTGGACTGAGTTCAGTAATGGTAATTTTTGCAGACATCGGCGCTGCTTGTAGTATATCCAGATAGAGGCTTAGTTGTTGCTCCAGCTGATCCTCGGAGAGTGCATGCTTAGGGGTTGCCAGCAAACACATAGCTAACAAGTTAATCGGGTTTACATCAGCTGCCTGGTTGATATTGGTCATGATGTGGTTAGCTAATTCATCAACCAGTGGGTTTAACCATTTCGGCTTGTCTTTATTCTCTTCTGTTCGCCACTCTGGGGCATGTTCTTCGAGCAGTGCATCAAGCTCAATGGGTTCGCCAAAATTTACATGGGCTTTGCCGTGATTGTGCCTGAGTAGTTTAAATACACCGAAGAGGTCTTTTAATGACTCTGATTTTTTCTCTTCTCCGCCCAGCTCAGAGATATAAGATTTGCCTTCAACCAGTTGCTCATAACCAATATAAATAGGTTGGAATACAATGGGCTTTTTATGTGCGCGTAAATATGCCCGCACCGTCATTTGTATCATTCCAGCTTTTGGTGGTAACAACCTGCCGGTACGTGAGCGTGTGCCCTCAATAAAATATTCCATAGCAACTCCACGAGATAAAATCAGTGAGAGGTATTCATCAAAGACAGTGGCGTACAATGGGTTAGAACGGAAACTACGGCGCATGAAAAAGGCGCCACCACGGAGTAGCAGAGGGCCAACAACCGGCAGGTTGAGATTCACTCCGGCAGCAATATGCGGGGGTACATGGCCATGGTTGTAGAGTAGATAGGACATTAGCAAGTAATCAATATGGCTACGGTGGCAGGGCACATAGATAATTTCTTTGCCGCCGGCCATTTTTTCAAAGTCCTGAAAATGATTTAAATTAACCCCCTTATAGATTTTATTCCAAAACCAGGTAAGTAATAAAGACCCTGCCCGAACCACAGAATAAGAGTAGTTGGCTGCGATTTCCCGGATTTGCTTTTCAGCCATAGCCCGAGCTTTTTCAGTGCTGATATCATCGCGTTTGGCTTTTACAGCTATTGCCTTAACCACCCGCTCGCTATCTAGAACTTGCTTGAGCATAGTTCTACGATGCGATAAATCTGGACCAATTGCTGATTCGCGAGTCTTGCGTAAACTGGTGCGGGTAAGGCGCATAGCTTTGCGCACAGTTTTACCAGCATCAGATTTTTCATCAACCAGAGTTCGTAATGAGAATGGTTGGCCATAATAGACAAAGGTGCTACGGCCATTTATGAGGGTGCTGGCAAGACGTCTGAGTCTGCCGCCTAAATCCCAGCCCTCGGCAAACATAATCTTGGTCAAGGATTCTTCTTTGTCAGGTGCGCGCCCGATCATTACCGATACTGGTACCAACTGAGCTTCGAACTCAGGGTTTTCTACGGCATATTGGGCCAGTTTTTTAAGCATTTCCGAACTGCGGCGGCTGGTATAGCGGCGAATAAACATCCCGCTTAAGCGTCGCAAAGCAGCCCATGACCGAGCAGTAATAGGTGCATCATTTTCCAGTGGATATAGCGGTCGTGGTAAAGAGTGTAGCTGGCAAGCCTTATCAAGGATCAACAAAGACGACAAAGAGTAGGTATCCATGATGTAGCAAGTTGGCACGCTAGCATCCATGCCTGAATTAGTTACTGGCTCAGGTAATACTTTGCTGCGCACCCAAATATGCAGTATGCCGCGCAGCATAAGCTGCCAGTATAAGCGGATGGCTGACCATATAGAAAGTTGTTTAGGGCGTGTATTCAATATAGATACTGTTGAGTATGGAAGGGTATTTTAGCAAAATATTCCCAATCCGGTATTAGATAGTGGTTAAAGAAAAAAATACGGGCAGACCAATAGGTCTGCCCGAAAGCCGGCAGAGCCGGAGAGGATCGGTAAATGAGGCGATTATTTTGATTTTGCTTAGCCACCTCAATTAATAAAAAACTTGAATTTGGTGCGCTTTATTATTGTTGTTGCGCAACAAAATAATAACTTAAAACACATATATAATGCAACACTTTAATAAACATATTGTATCTATTTGTAATATATGAATTAATTGTTGCTAAAATAGTTGAAAATATCGTTTTGAATGGCTTCTGCGGTCGCTTTTGGGTCATTTGCACTGCGAATTGGGCGGCCAACGACTATATAATCGGCGCCATTGGCAAATGCCTGAGTTACAGTTACTACTCGTTTCTGGTCATCATCATTCTTAACTGGACGAATTCCTGGACAAACAGTAATCAGGCTGTGGTCTACACTTTCACGAAGTTGTACTACTTCAAGTCCAGATGAAACCACCCCGGCGCAGCCAAGTTCCAGAGCGCGCTTGGCGCGTGAGAGCACCAGAGTTTGCACATCAACTTGAAAGCCAAGATCAGCAAGATCACCTTCATCAAGGCTGGTAAGCGCGGTTACAGCCAATACTTTCATATCGCCCGCTGCAGCAACTGCAGCCTTAAGCATGCCATCGTTGCCATGCACAGTGCAAAAATCAATATTGTGTTTGCTGAGCTGGGCAACAGCTGCAGCAACTGTGGCCGGAACATCGAAGAATTTGAGATCAGCAAAAATCTTTTTACCTTGGGCTTTTAGTTCAGCTAACAATTCAAAGTAGTGCCCGCTAAGAAAGAACTCGAGTCCAAGTTTGTAGAATTGTACGCTATCACCCAAAGTGCTTATCAATTGGCGGGCGCTATCAATGTCGGCTACATCCAATGCGAAAATCAGGCGTTCTCGTGCTGGGATGTCAGAGCTGATATTTTGGGTTTTATTCATAACTGCTGGATTCCTGGTTCAGAACTAATTACTGGGTTTCTCAGGCAGGCTGTGGAGCTTGTTTTCATATAGGTATGATAGCACTGTAACAAATGCCAATACTTCTTTCTCAAGCTCATAGTTATGCTCAATTGGAACCAGTCGCTGGTTTTCATAGCGAAAGGTATTGCGGATACCCCCCGGCTGAAGCACCGCTATTTGTTCGCCTACCCGCAAGGTATAGTTGTCGTGAAAATTCATGAATGCGGTGTCTTTATTCGATGAGAATACAGAACGCCCAAGAATAGGGTATTCAAAATCTAATCCCAGCAGATCCAGGGCAGTGGCAATCACATCAGGCTGGCTGGATATTTTCTTAACCTTATGGACGGGTACATTCTCACCGAGGATAAGAGCCGGGATATGGAACATATTTACTGGTACCAGGTCATCGCCGTAAACCCGGACATTATGATCTGCGGCGATTACGAAAATTGTATCTTTGTAGTAGGCCTCTTTTCTGGCCTCATCAATAAATTTCCCGATTTCAAAATCTGCAAACTTAATGGCATTTTTAACGGTATTTTTATTATCTTTATCATGCAGCTCAATACGCCCGTCCGGGAATTCAAACGGAGTGTGATTGGTGGTGGAAAACATAACTGAAACGAAGGGTCGTTGTTGCTCATAGAGCTGTATAAACTCTTGATTGGCGCGAACTACCAGATCTTCATCCGATACTCCCCAAATTCCATGAAACACTGGGTTCTTGAACATTGGTTCATCAATGATTTCAACAAAACCATTGCCATAAAACCAGGATGCCATATTGTCAAAGCGTTTCTCTCCACCATAGATAAAGCTGGTGTGATATCCATAAGGTTTCAGTAAGGAGGCGATAGTAAAGAAATCACTTTGAGATTTATTGCGCTTGATTACACCTTCCCCTGCTACTGGCAGAAAGCCCGAAATCAGGCCGGCAAGCCCACGTATACTGCGAGTACCGTTACTGTAAAGGTTGGTAAACAATAGCCCTTCTTCAGCCAGGCGGTCTAGCTGGGGAGTGATTCCAGTTTCGCCACCGAGGGAGCCTACAAATTGTGCTCCCAGGCTTTCCTGAATAAATAGCACCAGGTTCTTGGGACGGGACTGTGGGAAGTTAGTAAGCTCTTTACGCAGAAAAGGAATTGCGTCATTTGTAGGGGCTATATCCAGGCGCTTGGAGACGATCTGCAAGGCTTCTGCCAGATCTATCTTGCCATATTTTTTACTACTGGCATCATGTTTAAACTGAGAATAATAAGCGTAGCCGATAGCATGGGGAGTATTTTTAGTTATCTCATTCAGCAATCGATTACTGGAATAGATAGCATCGGAAATATTTGCTGGTCTATGTCCAAATGAAGACCTTATTCCTAGTGCAAGAATAAGGATTAATGGCACTAATAACAGTAGTCGAGATTTATATGTTTGCTCAAATACCGGTATAAATTCCTGCTGGGAGAACCTCCAATACAGCCTGCCAAATATAACCATTAACACTAGCGCAATCAGCAATTCCAGCTTATACACTGCCCATATATTGCCTAATACTTCTTTGGGGTATTGAAGATAATTAATGAAAATTTCATTTGGCCGCACATCAAATTCTGCTATAAAAGGAAAGCTGGCATTTTCCAGGTAAATTAGTACTAGCAGGACTATCAGGAAATACAGTCGTAATATTATAGTTGCTGCTTTGGTGAGTATTTTTGGTGCTAGAGTTAATACGAGGACAGGTAAAATCAACAGCATGGACGCAGTGATCGTATCCATACGCAGGCCAAACAGGAAGCTCCATTCCCAGGCTGTACCGTTGGAATAAACTCTATCAAAATAGATAATCATCAGGCCCAAACGGCCAATGAAAAATATCCCGATCATAATCAGATAGTGCTTGAGGATGGTTTTCAATAGCGACATTTATCAGTCCAGACGGTGTTTGTGAATATGTTGCTTAATTTCTGTTGCTACTTGTTGTGGGTGTTGCATATGCAAGTGATGGTGACCTTTGATACAGACTACTTTTTCTACCCTGGCAGTAGTAATCCTTTTTTTCATCATCTCGATATTAATAAAGTCTGGTAATGGGTCGCCATGCAGAAGTAGTAAGGGTGTAGTAATAGCCTGCATCAAATTCAGAACTTGATTTTCAGTATAGCGATTAGGATTATCAAGCATCAGCCGGGGGTCGGTTGACCAGCACCAACCTAGCCCTTCGCTTGCCGTGTTGAGGCTGCGCTCTACCAATATTCTGGCTAGCTGCAGCTCCAGGCCGCCACTTTTAGCGCGCGCTTTAGCGGCCTGTTCAATTGAGTCAAATACCCGCAGTTGTTTATCTTCAAGTCTGTTTAGTGAATCCAATGCTTTGCTTAAACGCATGGCGGTGTTTTCAGCGGTGTCGGCTAATGGCCCCAAGCCTTCAATAATGCTGAGTGACTGTAATGTTTTGGGTTTGGCGGCAGCCCATAGGCTGGCAATAGCACCGCCGAGAGAGTGTCCCAATAAGTGAAATTTTCCCCAACCTAGATGTTGCTGTACCAGCGCTACATCCTCTAGATAGTCGATAAAATGGTACCAAAGATTGCCAGCACGCCAGTCAGAGTGACCATGGCCGGGGAAGTCAATTGCCAGAATTTCACAATCTGGCAGGTATTCGGCTAATGGTTGGAAACTGGCGGCATTATCCAGCCAGCCATGCAGTGCCAGGACTTTGATTGGGCTTTCAGATTTATTAATCGCTGGCCATTGTATTCCGGCAATTAAACCATTGCGGGTTTCCAGTCTGAACTCTTGATTATATCGGGTCATTACAAGGTATCCAGATTCGCATATGCCAACACCAGCCATTTAGCTCCAGCGGTTGAGAAGTTAACTTGCACCCTGGCGTGTTCACCAGAGCCTTCAAAATTTATTACCGTGCCTTCGCCAAATTTCTTATGTTGAACTAAAGCGCCGAGCTTGTAGGGTGCAGAATCATCAATTATCTTGATGGCGCGTTTATAGGGATCGCTGGCAGCCATCGGTCTGCTGGTATTAAGCTGGGGACGAATTTCACGAATTAATTCAGCTGGAATCTCGCGGATAAAACGGGAAGGGCGATTATAGTTTTCGCTGCCGTACATGCGCCTTACTTCTGCCGCTGATAGAATTAGTTGTTGTCTGGCACGGGTCATACCTACATAACAAAGGCGGCGCTCTTCTTCTAAATTGCCAGCATCTTCTACCGAGCGCTTATGTGGAAACAGGCCTTCTTCCATTCCAGTTAGAAATACTAATGGAAACTCCAGACCTTTGGCAGAGTGCAAAGTCATTAGCTGCACACAATCCTCCCAGCGTTCGCCCTGAGTTTCTCCTGATTCCAACGCGGCATGAGAAAGGAAAGAGGCGATTGGTGTTAGCCCAGCTTCTTCATCTTCAAAGGGTATGCTGAATGTATCGGTGGCGCGTACTAATTCTTGTAAATTCTCTAGCCTGGTTTCACGTTTTTCAGGTGGGTCGCGGTCATACTGCCGACTTAATTCAGTGGCATCTAAAATTGCCTGCATCTGATTCCCCAGAGTGTAGTCTTTGGTTTCTTCGCGCAATACGATAATCATTTCCATAAACCCCTCGACCATAGTACGGGCGCGGGTAGCTAGCAGGTTCTCTTCTAACATTCTTTTACAAGTTTGCCATAGCGATAAGCCTGCGTGTTGCGCTTGCTGGCGTAAAATTTCTATAGTTCGCCCACCGATGCCGCGCGCAGGTACATTGATGACTCGCTCCAACGCGCTATCATCTTCAGGGT
>CAZEFU010000042.1:0-9882 GCA_964511515.1 uncultured Wenzhouxiangellaceae bacterium | reverse complement strand
GATATAGCCCCAGAATTCTGTACGCACACGTTTGTGCATTAATTCTGCAAATGCCTCAGCAAATCGATCAGCCAATGCTTTTAACATGATGGAGTCATAATCATTGTGGTCTTGTTCAAAACGCTTTAAATGCTCTTCTATACCGATGCCTGCCGTGACAGCAAACCCGCCAACATAATCACATCATCAGTAATTTCATCGCCTTCCCGGTGGCGCTTACCATTAACAATGGCGAACCTGTTTTCCGGCTGCTGTGCATATACCTGAGTAGTAACTTTAAGGTCTGGCATCGAGCTACGCACCGCAGCGGATAAGTCGCGAAAACGCACTGCATCCTCAGTTGCTGTATTTGCTGCCTCTGCAGCCAAACGGCTTTCTACCGCTGCTACCAGCGCTGCATCTTCAGCTCGTTCAGACTCTCGCTGTTGGCGTAAACGTTGTAGACGCTGCGCCTGTTCATCAGCTTCATTTATCAGCGGTGCTGGGCTTGTGCTTGCCGGTGGAGCCTTTGTAACAGCATCTTCTGCCGGGCTAATAGATAGTATCTTGCCAGTATCAGGCAACGCCACATCTGTACCGGTTTTTGTAGAAGGCGGAGGTGTATAGGTGGCTATCGGTGAGCTTTTCCTAGCTTTCATACTAGCTTTTGCGGCTGAGGATATATACTCGTGAACCACTTCCCTCTTTGCTGCCTTTTCGCTTACAAACTCAGGAAGCTCTTCTATTTTACTTGGCTCTACGCCAACAAACTCATTCCAGCTCCAGCCAATAACTGCAGCAACAAGTAATATTGCCAGCAATGGAATTAACCAGATTGGTTTTTGCTTAGCAGTCTTTGCGGCAGGATCGGTATCTTGTAGAGACGGGGTTTGGCCAAGCCTTCGTTCAGACTCTGACTTTTTTAAAGCATCCAGAATAAATGACATTATTCTTCTCCCGAATCTACTAGTAAATTAGGTTGTAGTGAAGGCGCGATAAGGTAGAGCAGAGTTTCTGGTCCAATAATTCCGTCATCCTCAAGCCCCCAGTTGCGTTGGAACATTCTTAACCAGCTAGCAAATTGTGGGTCTGCTTGCTCTGAGATTTCTCCCTGCCAGGAAGGCGTAAGCTTGCTTGCCATGGTCTTTAGGCGGCTGGCAAGCTCGCCCTCAGCTGTTGCTGCCTGAATGGTGGTTGGCCAGTCTGGGTCTTGAGGCCAAACTACCAAATACCTGCCCCGCCAGTCTTTATCTAGCTGCCGTAGTGAAATTTCGCCTAGTGGATAAATTTCTGCTGTGGTGGATGATAGATCAGTAAGCAGCATCAAATCTGCACTTTCTCCGCTACCTAGCTGCAGTAATACCGGTAAGCCCAAATCTCTGATGCGACCCCAACTGCCTTGTAACTGCAGGCACGCAAAGCCGTTCACTATGCCCTCTGTACAACTCGCGTGCACTAAGCTCGCTTGATCTGAAGTTCCCCAAACTGATGCCAAACCACTCCACGCCTGTTTATTTGCCAGATACCTATCTGCCGCAGTAAGTTCACGCTCAGCAATAATCTCTTTAACTGGAATTTCAGCTTGCTGCTCAACCACCACAGTAACTGGCTCTGCTGGCTTTGGTGGCGGCATCCAAATATCTTTGAAGTACCAACCAACAAACAGCAATAATAATATTAGCCCAACAGGAAGCAGAGCTTTATTTAATGACCATTTTTGATCTTGACCACTTACCTCCGCAGCAGCGGCACGTACCAGCACACTATCAATGCTGTTTTTCTCAGCTGAGTAAGCAGCTAGCATGGCGCGATCAGAGATAGTATTTATAAGCCGGGGAATACCAGTAGATTCTTTGAAAATAGTTTTCAGCGCAGCCTTGGTGAAAGGGTTATGCGAACTGGCACCACCGGCAACAGCAAGCCGATGTTTTACATAAGCTGCAGTTTCATCTTGATTTAGAGGAGTTAGATGAAAACGAGCGGTGATGCGCTGCGATAATTGGCGCAAATCATTACGCGCGAGTAAATCGCGTAATTCTGGCTGGCCTAATAATATAATTTGCAATAATTTATCGGTATTGGTTTCAAGATTAGTTAACAGACGCAACTGCTCGAGGGTTTCGGGTGGAAGATTTTGGGCTTCATCAATAATCACCACTACTCTTTCATCTGCTGCATGTGCATCAAGTAGGTATTGATTCAGGCGATCCAGACGTTGCTTGTGACTACCGAGAAGCAAGTCATCAAGACGCAATTCATGCAAAATAGCTTCAATTAACTCTTCAGGATTTAATAAAGGGTTGAGGATAAGGGCAATATGGGTGTTTTCATCCAGTTGCTCCAGCAAACAACGGCACAAGGTTGTTTTACCAGTACCTACTTCACCAGTTAACTGTACAAAACCGCCACCACCACCCTGGCCAACACCGTACAACAGATGTGCCAAGGCCTCCTGATGACCGCCACTTAAATATACAAATGACGGATCCGGAGTAATCGCAAATGGAGCCTGTTTTAGGCCAAACCAGTCTTGATAAATTGCATTCATTCTATAAGGTGCACCTGTGCCAACATGTTTAA
The DNA here is from genome assembly GCA_964511515.1 of uncultured Wenzhouxiangellaceae bacterium. Taxonomy (GTDB): domain Bacteria; phylum Pseudomonadota; class Gammaproteobacteria; order Xanthomonadales; family SZUA-36; genus SZUA-51. The sequence goes on along the minus strand of CAZEFU010000042.1, from coordinate 7,323 downwards.
TCGCCTTGTGCCAATAAACTGGCATTGCCGCCAGCTGCGGTAGTATCAACTGATATGACCCTTTCACTTACAAATCGGTTCAAATAATGTGGGCCGCCAGCCTTAGGGCCAGTTCCGGATAAACCTTCACCACCAAACGGCTGCACTCCAACCACTGCCCCAATCATACTGCGATTAACATAGCAGTTACCAACCCGAATACGTTTGCTGATATATTCCACAGTACGCTCAACGCGGGAGTGAATACCTAAGGTTAGTCCATAACCGGTATTATTAACCGCTTCAATTACCTTATCCATATCTTTAGAACGATAACGAACCAGATGCAAGACCGGCCCAAACACTTCTCTTTCCAGCTCCTCAATACCTGATATTTCATAGGCACATGGGGCGAAGTAGGTGCCATCGCCCAGACCTTCAGGTAGTTCTATTTTAGCAATTAAACGCCCCTGCTGATCCATCTTTGCGGCATGTGCTTGCAAAATATTCAGCGCATCCTGATCTATAACCGGCCCTACATCTGTAGATAATAAGGCTGGGTCAGCAATAGATATTTCTGCCATTGCGCCTTTGAGCATATTAATAATATGTGTCGCGACATCATCTTGGAGATATAACACCCGTAGTGCTGAACAGCGCTGCCCGGCACTGAGGAAGGCTGAGGCGACTACATCCTTAACCACCTGCTCTGCCAAAGCAGAACTATCAACCAACATTACATTCTGGCCACCAGTTTCGGCGATTAAAGTAGCCAGCGGGGCATCTCTATCCAATAATGACCTGGCAATTAACCTTGCTGTTTCGGTAGAGCCAGTAAAGCAAACCCCGGCAACCCGTGGATTTGCGGTTAGCTGCGAGCCAACCCCGGCACCATCACCTGGCAGTAGCTGTAGTACTTCTCTGGGTACTCCTGCCTGATGTAATAATTTTGTCATCCGATAAGCGATTATCGGGGTTTGCTCAGCAGGTTTGGCGATCACCGTATTACCAGTTACTAATGCTGCGGCTACCTGACCAAGAAAAATAGCCAGTGGGAAATTCCATGGGGAAATACAAACAAAGATCCCACGCCCATGTAGGCTTAGGTGATTGCTCTCGCCAGTTGGCCCTGGAAGTTTTACTGGAGTGGAAAAGTTTTTGCGAGCTTGATCTGCATAATAGCGACAAAAGTCTACTGCTTCGCGAATTTCGTTAATGCTATCGTGCGGGGTTTTACCGGCCTCGCGGGCACAGATAGCCATAAATTCTGGCAGTTGCTGTTCCAGCAAATCAGCGGCTTTATCCAAACAAGCTGCGCGAGCATCTACTGTAGTCCACTGCCAAACCTGAGATGATTCTGCAGCAACCCTCAGAGCATGCTCAACTTCAGCTCTGTTAGCTTCGCGTACTTTGCCTACTGCAACAGAGTGTGCCGCCGGATTACTGACTATTTTCCAGTTCTCGGCTGTAGCACTGCCCTTGTATGAATTACCGCTGAGCTTCCCGAGCAGTGGTTCTGCAAGCCAATCAGATTTACTTGCCTGGGTAATCTCTGCAGCCAATTTTTCACAAACCAGCTCGCAGGCAAGATTCTTGCCCTTGGAGTTCTTCCGTGACTGGCCATAGATATCCTCGGGCAAAGCAATTTTTGGGTTCACCTTAGATTTATAAGCCATTACCTTGGCAATTGGATCCTCAACAACTTCAGCTGGCGGTAAAGCTTCATCAACTACTCGGTTCACAAAAGAAGTATTTGCGCCGTTTTCCAACAGGCGGCGCACCAAATATGGCAATAAATCCTCATGACTGCCTACCGGGGCATAAACTCTGCAAGCACTGTGCATACCAGTTGTTGCTCGTACTGCCGCATATAGATCCTCGCCCATGCCATGTAGGCGCTGGAATTCAAAATCCAGTCGGTCACCTGCCAATTGAGTTATTGCCGCAATAGTATGTGCATTGTGGGTGGCAAATTGGGGGTAGAAAGCTTGGCGCGCCTGCAATAGCTTCTGTGCACAGGCAATATAAGATACATCAGTGTTAGCTTTACGGGAAAATACCGGGTAGGTATTCAGGCCTTCAACCTGGGCGTGCTTTATTTCCGAATCCCAATATGCACCTTTTACCAGGCGCACCGGAATTTTGCGTCCTTGTTGGCTGGCCAGATCCTGCAGATAATCTAATGCAGCTGGTGCCATTTTCAAATATGCTTGTACTGCCAGGCCCAAACCATTCCAACCTTGTAATTCTGGCGCATTGTAAACAACTGTAAAAATATCCAATTGCAATAACAGGCGATCTGCCTCTTCAGCATCAATAGTTAGGGCTATCTGCTGATCTTTTGCCAGTTTTGCCAGCTCCAGTACCAATGGTGGTAATTCTGCCATCACTCTGCTGCGTTTGGCGTATTCGTAGCGCGGGTGTAGGGCAGAAAGCTTGACCGAAATACTGGGCGCTGAGTAAATATCTTCAGCTTGCTTGCGCTTGCCGATAGCAATTATTGCTTGGCGATAAGCTTCCATATAGCGGCTAGCATCGCTAGCGGTTAAGGCCGCCTCACCGAGCATATCGTAAGAATAGCGATATTGGCGGTTTTTCTTTTTATCAGCCCGATCCATGGCCGCATCAATGTTTTTTCCCATTACATATTGATGACCCATGATTTTCATGGCTTGGCGAATAGCCACGCGAATCAGGGGTTCACCACTTTTCTGGGCTAGTTTACCCAGCACCCTACTGAAATTATTTTTTGCAGCCGCGGATAAATTAACCAGTTTGCCGGTAAGCATAAGGCCCCAAGTAGAAGCATTTACTAATACCGAGCTACTTTTGCCCAGATGTGACTCCCAATCAGCATCTACAAGTTTATCGGCGATCAATTTTTCCGCAGTATCATTGTCCGGAATTCGCAATAAAGCCTCAGCTAGACACATCAAAACGATACCCTCTTCAGAAGATAAGTCGTATTCGCGCATGAACGCTTCCATCATGCCAACATTTTCGCCCGACGCCCTTACCTGCTCGACTAAATTTACTGCCCGCTGCTGAATCTGCTGACGATCTTCCGCATTGAGCTCGGTTTGCCCTAATAACTGCTCAATATGCAGCGTTTCATCGAACATCCAACTTGCATAGATAGCATCGCGTAGAGGGTTTACAGTGCGGTCTCCACTAATCAACATTGCGGTGGTAGCTTGATTCATCGGGCTTCTCTAATAGGGTAAATTAATAGGTAAATACAGGCGCTAAGTTTACCGCCTTTTGCTTCTACAGGAGACTTGAAGTTGGGGAAAACTATAGTTTTATTGATTTTCTGGGTGAATTCAAATGAGAACAAGACTTATTACCTCAATAAAGAGCAAGCAAGGCTTGCCCGAATATGCTGATTTCAACTACAATTACATGTTGGGAAGCAGCGCGAAGGTATAATTTGTACAAATTAGACGCTGGAACCGAACAGTTTTTACCATAATAAGAGCAGCAGTAAACCGCTTAAAGTGCCTGCAAGCAGGTCTGTTAGCGAATAATCGATCATGGTAAATTATAAAAAATTTATCTAACACATAACTAAAAGGTCACAGGATCCCATGAAAAAGGAAAACACCCTACTCGTTGGACTTGCCATGATAGCCGCAATTAGTGCGGTTACTTACGCTATTCTGGTCGCCCCAGGACAAATTGCTGAGGTCAACATGACCTCCGGCGTTACCAATTCCAGTAAAATAATCTATGAACTCCATATGATTATTCTCTGGATTTGTATTGTCATTGGAGTTCTGGTTTTCGCCGCTATGTTCACTTCGATCTATTTACATCGGAAGTCTCGTGGAGCAGTCGCCGCACAATTCACGCACAGTACTAAAGCTGAATTGGTCTGGACAATAATTCCGATTATTATCCTGGTAGTGCTGGCCGTTCCATCTACCAAGACCCTGATAGATCTGGCCGATTACTCCGAACCTGATCTGACGATCAAAATTACCGGCTACCAGTGGAAGTGGAAATATGAATACCTCGATAGTGGTATCAGTTTCTTCAGTTCTCTGGATGCAGCCAGCAATGAGGCTCGTAGAGTGGGTTCTGGCATCGACCCCAGGTCAGTTGAGAATTACTTGCTTGAGGTTGATAACCGGGTAGTTATTCCAGTTGATAAGAAGGTTGTTTTCCTGATTACCGCTGATGATGTAATCCACTCTTGGTGGGTGCCTGCATTAGGCTGGAAACAAGATGCTATTCCCGGCTTTATTAATGAAGGCTGGACTAAAGTCACCGAACCCGGTATCTACCGCGGTCAATGCGCTGAGCTCTGTGGCAGAGATCATGGCTTTATGCCAATCGTGCTGGAAGTAAAATCGGCAGAAGACTACGCCGCCTGGGAAGCTAGTCAACAACAAGCCTCGGCTTCCATTGCCCAGCTGAACAAGGGATAGGGATAGGATCATGACAACAACACACGACGATCACCATCACCATGCACCTAAGGGATTCTTGAATCGCTGGGTATTTTCAACCAACCATAAAGATATCGGTACGCTTTATCTGGTCACCTCACTGATAATGTTCTTTGTTGGTGGCTCTATGGCCATGATTATCCGCGCCGAGCTATTTATCCCTGGTATGCAACTGGTGCAACCTGAATTCTTTAACCAGATGACCACAGTGCATGCGCTGGTAATGGTATTTGGTGCGGTGATGCCCGCTTTTGTAGGGTTTGCCAACTGGATGATTCCAATGATGATTGGTGCGCCAGATATGGCTCTGCCGCGGATGAATAACTGGAGCTTCTGGCTCTTGCCTGTTGCCTTCGGCCTGCTGGTTTCAACTCTGTTTATGGATGGTGGTTCTCTGGCTGGTGGCTGGACCATGTACCCACCGCTGGTATTGCAGACTGGTGATAGCTTCATTTATGCAATGTTTGCAGTCCATGTATTGGGGATATCCTCAATTATGGGGGCAATTAATATCATCATTACTATTTTGAATATGCGCGCTCCCGGCATGACCTTGCTGCGGATGCCGCTGTTCGTCTGGACCTGGCTGATTACTGCTTTCTTACTGCTGGCGGTTATGCCGGTATTGGCAGGGGCTATAACCATGCTGATTACCGATCGCTTCTTCCTGACCAGCTTTTTTAATGCCGCTGGCGGTGGCGATCCGGTGATGTTCCAGCATATTTTCTGGTTCTTCGGCCATCCAGAAGTCTATATTATGATCCTCCCGGCCTTTGGTATTGTCTCCGAGATTATCCCTACTTTCGCGCGCAAACCACTGTTTGGATATACCTCCATGGTATATGCCAGTGCCAGTATTGCTTTCTTATCCTTTATCGTCTGGGCGCATCATATGTTTACTGTTGGTATGCCTCTGGGTGGCCAAATTTACTTTATGTTGGCAACCATGATGATTGCGGTACCAACCGGGGTGAAAGTATTCAACTGGGTGGCGACCATGTGGCGAGGGTCAATGACTTTCGAGACTCCAATGCTATTTTCTCTGGGTTTTGTGGTGTTATTTACCGTTGGTGGTCTTTCTGGATTGATGTTGGCGATTGTGCCAGCCGATTTCCAATACCACGATACTTATTTTGTGGTTGCCCACTTCCATTACACCCTGGTAACGGGTTCAGTTTACGCAATAATGGCTGGTGCTTACTACTGGATACCAAAGTGGAGTGGCCATATGTATAACGAGCGCCTGGGTAAGTGGCACTTCTGGCTCTCGACAATTTTCGTAAATGTATTGTTCTTCCCGCAGCACTATCTGGGTCTTGCAGGAATGCCTCGACGGATCCCTGATTACTCACCACAATTTGCTGATTTTAATATGCTCTCATCAATCGGTGGTTTTGCCTTCGGTCTAACCCAGCTGATGTTTGTTTATATCATGTGGAAAACTGTTAAAGGTGGTCCTAAGGCAACAACCCAAGTATGGGAAGGTGCCAGAGGTCTGGAATGGACTGTGCCCTCGCCAGCCCCACACCATACTTTCGAGACCCCACCTAAAGTTGACGATAATGTTGTCGCTCACCCAGATCACCTATAAGTGACCGATGTGAGCGAAAACAAAGAACAAAGACGCCGTAATATTATCCGTGGAGCATTGACTCTAGGAATTGTTGCGGCGCTGTTCTATTTTGGCTTTATTGCCATGGCAGTTTTATCTAATGGCTGATGTGAACCTGCAAAAATCGAACCGTAAACTAATAAGAGTACTACTGCTGGTAGCAGTGGGTATGTTCGGCTTCGGTTTTGCCATGGCACCACTATATGATATTTTCTGTGATGTAACTGGTTTTGGAGGCAGAGGTGTGCAGGTAGTTAATGCTACTGAATTACAGCAACTTCAGAATCAGAGAGAAATAACTGTGCGCTTTGATGCCACCGTTAATTCAGGTCTGAACTGGGAATTCAAACCTGGGCAAAATACCAAAACGGTGAAACTCGGCGAACTGAGTACAGCTAGTTATACCACCTATAATCCTGGTGAAGAACCAGTGATTGGTCACGCGACTTACAATGTAGCTCCGCCTGAAGCGAGCTTATATTTTGTCAAAACTGAGTGTTTTTGTTTTACCGAGCAATTGCTTAGTGGTGGCGAACTAAAAGATATGCCGGTTAACTTCTATATCAGCCCGGATCTGCCTGAAAACATCAATACAATTACACTTTCATATACTTTCTATCGTGACAACAAAGCCACACTGGCCCTGAATCACGATTCATCATCTACCCCAAGCACAACAAACGATACCTGACGAGAGGCGAATCATGTCACAAGCACACGACTCATATTATATTCCCCATGGCACCCGTTGGCCGATAATTGGTTCAATTGGACTAGCGCTATTACTGGCAGGCTCAAGCAGCTGGCTAAATGGCTCTGACACAGCCAAATACGTCGCCCTGACTGGATTACTAACAATAATCTTCATGTTATTTGGTTGGTTTGGACAAGTTATCCGCGAAAGTCACCAGGGGATTTACAATAAACAGGTTGATATCTCATTCCGAATGGGAATGTCCTGGTTTATTTTCTCCGAAGTCATGTTTTTCGCAGCCTTTTTCGGTGCCTTGTTCTATGCTCGCATGCTGGTAGTGCCATGGCTTGGCGGTGAAGGCAGTGGGGCTATAACCAATGAAATGTTGTGGTCCGGTTTTGATGCTGTGTGGCCAACTAACGGCCCAGCAGACCTTGGTGGTAGCTTTGATATTATCCCGGCATTCGATATTCCTCTATTGAATACAATGCTGCTATTAGCCTCTGGTTTCACCATAACAATGGCACACTGGGCTTTGAAGAAAGACAACCGCAGAGGGCTGATACTTTGGTTAGTTGCCACTGTTG
>CAZEFU010000041.1:0-9963 GCA_964511515.1 uncultured Wenzhouxiangellaceae bacterium | reverse complement strand
TTCCAGAGGTTATGCATCATTTGATTATCATTTTGTGCGTTTCCAACCCGGGCCATTTGTGCGTGTGGATATACTGATTAACACTGAAGTTGTAGATGCCTTATCATTAATCGTGCATCGCGACTTATCGCAAAGACGGGGCAGGGAACTGGTTGAAAGTATGCGTGAACTTATTCCCCGACAAATGTTCGATATAGCTATCCAGGCTGCAATTGGTGGGCATATTATTTCTCGCAGTACAGTAAAGGCACTGCGCAAGAATGTTACAGCCAAATGTTACGGTGGCGATATAACCAGAAAGCGGAAACTGCTGGAAAAACAAAAAGCCGGTAAAAAACGCATGAAACAGGTTGGTAGTGTGCAGATACCCCAGGAAGCTTTCCTGGCTGTTTTACGTACCGATAAAACTAAAGATAAAAAGTAGAAGTATTATGAATTTTGATTTTGCCAAGATCCTCACCGTATTAACTCTGGTTACAGGTATTGTCTGGTTGCTGGATAAGCTTTTCTTCGCCAGCAAGAGAAAAGAAAAAGCTGCGATAAACAAGACTGATTATATTGAGCCAATGATTGTGGATTGGTCAAATTCATTGTTCCCAGTGCTGCTGCTGGTCTTGGTGGTTCGCTCTTTTATCTTCGAGCCATACAGAATACCTACAGGATCAATGATACCTACTCTGCACATCGGTGATTTTATTGCGGTGAATAAATCGGCTTATGGTCTGCGGCTACCAGTTCTAAACAAAAAAATCATTGAAATTGGTGACCCAGAACGTGGTGATATTGCAGTTTTCAGGTTCCCAGCTGAACCCTCACAAAATTATGTGAAAAGAGTGATTGCTATACCTGGAGACAGGTTAGTTTATCGGAACAAAACCTTATATATAAATGGCGATAAGATGGTGTTAGAAGTTATTGGCCCATACACAAAAGCTGATACAAAGTGTGGTAGCCCTCGCTCTGGTGAAGTTCGTTATAAAGAGAATTTAAACGGTGTTGAGCACGATATTCTGATTAGAAACGGCTGGGGAAATGCTCCGCCGCAGAGCATTACTGTGCCCGAGGACATGTATTTTATGATGGGCGATAACCGCGATAACAGTAATGATAGCCGAGCTTGGGGCTTTGTTCCGGAAGAGAATTTAGTCGGCCGGGCAACCTATATTTGGATGAGTTTTGACTCGCACGCATGTATTAATGGCTCACGTATAGGTGAAGCAATTCGTTAGAACGACTATGATATAGGTAACAACATAGAAACGGGGAAAGAATATGCAAACAAAATACGAGCTTAACAATACAAATCACGGTCGGGTAAATCGGTTCAGCTTTGCTGTTAAACGCCAGCGTGGCATTACCCTTATTGGATTTTTGATCGTTCTCTCTTTGGCTGTTTTTGTGGCCTTTTTGGGAATGAAAATAGCACCTATTTACATAGATCACTATTCTGTAGTGACGGCCATGAAGGGAGTTCAAAAAGAGCCTGGAATCGTAACTGCAACACCTGCCAAAATCAAAGACCTGTTCTTTCGCAGGCTTTATGTAAGTTATGTTGATGGAATCGAAAAAAGACATGTACGGGTTACACGCAACAATGGCCGCACCTTACAAGTGAAGTATGAAGTGCAAAAGCCGCTGATTGGCAATCTGGAAATTGTGGTTAAATTTGACGACTCAGTCATCTTAGGGTTGTAGAAATTGAAAGACCAACTCCCTGGGCTGGCTTACCAGTTCCAGAATCCTGAATTATTGGAGCTGGCTTTAACCCATCGTAGTTATGGCTCAGTAAATAATGAGCGTTTCGAGTTTTTAGGTGATGCTATTCTCGGCATGGTTGTTGCAGATGTGCTCTTCCAGCTTCACCCCAACGTTTCTGAAGGTGCACTAACCAGACTGCGCGCCGCGGTAGTGCGCGGTGAAACGCTAGCCGATATAGCTGGGCAAATTAACCTCGGTGAGTACATACAGGTCGGTAGCTCTGAGAAAAAATCCGGCGCTATTCGCAGGCGTTCTATTCTTGCAGATACACTTGAGGCAGTTTTCGCGGCAGTGTATCTCGATGGCGGTATTAACGAAGTTATCCAAGTAATAACAGAGCTTACCAGCAAGACCATCGCTAACTTACCTGCTGCCGACCAATTAAAAGATCCTAAAACCCAACTACAAGAATGGCTACAAGCCAGATCTCGAGAGATTCCGGAGTATGAAATGATTGCAGAGAGTGGCGCCGATCACGCCAAAGAATTTGTAGTGGTGTGTAAGTTACCAGATAACCCGGATATCACTTTTACTGCTAGCGGTAGCTCACGCAGAAGAGCGCAGCAACAGGCAGCTGAAGAAATGTTGTTTTACCTACAATCATCAGGTTCCAGATCGTGAATGATACAATCCCGAAAGAGGACTTTCGTTGTGGTTATATTGCCCTTGTAGGCAAGCCTAATGTGGGCAAATCAACCTTAATGAATCACATTATTGGTGAGAAAATTTCTATTGTTACCGCCAAGCCACAAACAACAAGACAGCAAATAATTGGAATTCACACCAGTGAACGCGGACAAACAATTTATGTGGATACACCAGGTATTCATCGTTCAGCTGGCAAAGCACTAAACAGATATATGAACCGGGTAGCCCGTGCCGCCTTGAAAGATATAGATGTGGTTGCATTTTTGGTTGAAGCAGGACGCTTTTCGCCCACTGATGAGCATGCGCTGCAGGCAGTGCTAAAAGCTGGTCGACCAACTGTATTAGTCGTAAATAAAATTGATTTAATGCCAGATAAAAGCAAGTTATTACCATTTGTGGAGTCTATTACTGAGCATTATAAATTTGATGAGGTCTATATGGTTTCTGCGCTTCGCGGCAAAGGGGTGGCCAGGTTTCATCAGGAAATGGAGGCGCGCCTGCCATTTTCTCGCCCTTGGTATGATGCTGATCAAATTACAGATCGTTCTCAGCGTTTCCTCGCATCTGAAATGGTCAGAGAGCATCTGACCAAGCGTTTGCATCAAGAACTGCCTTATGCAGTGACGGTATCAATAGATGCTTTTGAGCCGAGCCCAAAAATAATTCGTATTTCAGCAACTATCTGGGTTGAGAGAGATAGTCAGAAGCAAATTGTTATTGGTAAGGGCGGTGATGCAATTAAGCAAATCGGCAGTGGCGCAAGAATCGATATGGAAGAGCTTTTCGAGCAAAAAGTCTTCCTAAAATTATGGGTCAAAGTCTCTCGTGGATGGTCTGATGATGAGGCTGCCTTGAATCGATTTGGTTTTGACTAAGCCTTAGCTGTGTTGCTATGCAAAGAGTAAATCAAGTTAATGGTTTTATTCTGCATACTAGGTCGTTTCGTGAAACCAGCAGCATAATTGAAGTATTCACCGCAGATTTTGGACGCTTAGGTCTAGTAGCCAAAGGTAGTAAATCCAGCAAGTCTCGCTGGCGCGGCTTATTACAGCCATTTCGACAGCTTGAGTTCTCTTGGATAAAACGCAGCCAACTAGGTACGCTAACCGGAGCCGATATGGATATTGGCTGGCCACAGCTTACTGGCACAGCATTGTATTGCGGATTTTATCTAAATGAACTGTTGATGCGCTTGAGTGGTAGTGAAAATCCAGATCAAGATTTATACATGGCTTATGGACGCGCCTTGCATGAATTATCCTCACTCAAGGATCACAGAGTTGCCTTACGTAGATTTGAAAAACAATTGCTGCATTCACTTGGGGTTGGGTTGAATTTGGGTTTTGACTTGCAACATAGTGCCCCGGTTCAGGCTGAGTTTGAGTATTTTTTTGATCCAATGCAGGGGCCGGTTTTAGCCCATTCTGGAAGTAGTCGTGATATCGTTTCTGGGCAGCTACTATTGTTGCTGGCAGCGGATGATTATTCCGATGTAAAATACTTAGCCGGTATGCGTAAATTATTACAAGCTGCCCTGCAAATTCAGCTCGGCGGTAAACAGTTAGCCAGCCAGAAGATGCTGAGATCGATATCCTGAGCCTTAATTTGAGAATTATATGTCTAGTACTACCAGAAAACTTCTCGGCGTAAATATAGACCATGTGGCTACTTTGCGTCAAGCTAGAGGAACCAGTTACCCCGATATTATCGCTGCGGCAAGTATTGTAGAGCAGGCCGGCGCTGATGCGGTCACTATCCACCTGCGCGAAGACCGCCGCCATATTCAGGATGCCGATGTATTTGCCTTGAGCAAGACGCTTACAAGTAGAATGAACCTGGAATTGGCGGTTACACCGGAGATGCTCGACATAGCAGTAAATGTTGCCCCTGCAGATGTTTGCCTAGTACCCGAGAAGCGTGAAGAACTGACCACAGAAGGCGGTCTTGATGTAGTGGCTATGCGTGATGAAGTTGAGGCTGCGGTACAACGCTTGAGCGCAGCTGGGAGCCGGGTTTCATTGTTTATAGACCCAGATGAAGAGCAGCTATTGGCTGCATCCCAAATTGGAGCCGCTGTGGTGGAAATTCACACCGGCACTTATGCAGAAGCCAGCGCGGCCGAGCAACAACAAGAGTTAACTCGCATAGCTAGCGCCAGCCGATATGGGCATGAACTTGGTTTGCAAATCAATGCAGGCCACGGACTGCACTATCAAAATGTACAAGCAATTGTGGAAATTGATGAAATTGTAGAATTGAATATTGGCCATGCCTTGATATCCAGAGCAGTATTTGTAGGCCTGGAGCAGGCCACCAGAGAAATGAAAATCTTGCTGGTAAGATAGAAAAGTTAGTAAATAAGTCTTACGCTGCTCTAAGTAGCTCGTGATATACATTGGCTGCAGATTGTAGAAAACGAGTATAGCCACTGGCAATACCAGCGCGATCTTGAGTTTGCAAAGCTGCATAAAATTGTCGCGATATTTCCATTAATCTAGGCGCACCGCAGTAGCCAGCAGAAGCTATCAATTTATGGATATACTCTGCCACCTCGTTGAAATTTCCCGCTGCCATTAATGGATCAAGTTGTCCTGGAATTTCAGCTAATTCGTTGATAAACAACTTTCTTAGAGTTTTAACCAGATCTTCACTGCCATGTGCGGCCAGAAGGGCTTGCTCATCGTCAAGGCCTTGGTAGTAGCCAGTATTAGTCGCCTTTCTATCCCAAATATTAGGATCCATTCGCGAGAGTAGGTTGGTAATAGTAGTGACCAGTGTACGGCTGCTTACAGGTTTGCTTAGCCAAGCATCAAAGCCGCTTTCTAATAAACGCTCTTTTTCTTCTTCGCGGGCATCGGCGGTAAGGGCAATAGAATGTGGGCGATAACTATTTTCCTGCCCCCATTCATGGATTTTATGTAAGGCTTCAAGCCCATTGATTTCTGGCATATGGATATCAAGCAGTAGAATGTCGGGCTGAGATTCACTGGCCTGCAGGATAGCTTCAGCGCCGTTTTCAGCCTCAAGTATAGATGGGCAATGGTCACTTAGTGCATGCACCACAAAGCGCCGATTGATTTCATTATCATCGGCAACAAGTATCGAAATGTTGGCTAAAGTCTTATTTTCCATTCAAAATCTGTTATTGCCCTATAACTATGATGGACATATTGAGCTTAATAATGGCATCTGTCAATTGGGTAAATTCCTACAACGACAGCTGCTAAATGAAAATTCTGAAGATGAGTTTTTTATATATGAAGAAATTAATTTGAAATAATACTTGGAAGTCAAGTTTATATATGCTTATAATCACCGTTGCCAGGACAGGAGAGAAACATCGGCAGCACTGGGAGCATTCTAGCCTACAGTTGTATTTAAGAAGTTGTAAACATGCCAAGCATGGAATATTGGGGAATATTTTTCACTTCTATACAAATTTTGCAGGTTTTATAAAACTTCTAAAGAGGAAACTTAGAATGATTTCGATTAACAAAAAGTTGATTCCGCTACTCGCTTTATTATCATTATTATTAACTCTCACAGCTCTTGCTCAGAGCACACCCGAGGATATAACCCTTGGCCCTGATTCGCAATCCACTGGAGTATCCGTTTTGTTTAGCGGAACTATTCCATACGGCCCTATAAGCCATCCATTAGCTCCTGGGATTATTGTCAAGTACAAGGATAATCAGCAGGATCTGACTAGCGGCAAAGGCGGATTGAAGAAAGCTGTCAACAGAACCGCAGTACTAAGTAAAGAGTTGGGAGTTACGCTGAACTTCAAACGCAAGATGTCCGGTGGCGAAGATGTCCTAAAAATCACCAATAGCAATTCTCTGAGTAGTGATGACATTCAGAAAATAGCTGAAGCAATCAATGATCGAGCTGATGTTGAGTATGCAGAAGTAGATGCCTTAATGGTTCCATATCTGACTCCAAATGACAGCCGCTACAACGAGCAATGGCACTATATGAACAGCGCTGGTGGGATGAATTTACCGGGGGCTTGGGATGATACTACAGGTAGTCCTTCAGTGACTGTAGCAGTCATTGACACCGGATATCGGCCACATGCTGATCTGGCGGGCAATGTTATTGGCCAATACGATATGATCACCGATACTAATATTGCCAACGACGGTAATGGGCGCGACTCGAATGCACAAGATCCAGGTGACTGGGTCGCAGCTAATGAGTGTGGTGCGAATGCTGCCAGTAATAGTAGTTGGCATGGTACCCATGTTGCCGGAACAGTGGCAGCGGTTTCTGATAATAATATTGGTGTTTCCGGAGTTGCCTGGAATATCGGCCTGGTTCCAATCCGGGTGCTGGGTAAATGCGGTGGCTTGACCTCTGATATTATCGATGCAATTCGCTGGGCTGCTGGCATTAATGTAAGCGGGGTTGGAACAAATCCGAACCCTGCTGATGTTATCAATATGAGCTTGGGTTCACCAGTTGCAGGCCCTTGCTCGGGCAGTTACCAAAGTGCAATTGCAGATGCAACAGCTCAAGGTAGTGTTGTAGTTGTTGCTGCCGGCAATAGTAACTCTAGTTCAGGTTTCCCGCCAGCAAATTGTAATAATACAATTTCGGTTGCAGCTGGTGGACAGGATGGGTCGAGAGCGTATTACTCCAACTTTGGGTCAACAGTAGATATTACAGGCCCTGGTGGTGATGGCTGCAACCCATTCACTAATGCACAACCTACTTCTTTGTCAGACTGCGAAGGTGGTGTCTTTCAGGATGCTACGATGGTTTTGTCTACCTATAATGCAGGTAGCCAAGGCCCAGGTGCAGACTCTTATGCTTGGCTTCAGGGTACCTCCATGGCGGCCCCACATATAGCTGGTTTAGCTGCATTGATTCGCTCAGTTGATGGAAACCTTAGCCCAAGCGAGGTTCAACAAGTTATCGAGGATACAGCGGATAGTTTTGCCAATGTTGGTGACCATCAATGTACAACGGCAATATGTGGCGCTGGTTATGCCAACGCTACCGCTGCAATTGCTTCGCTGGCAACTACTCCGCCACCTGGGGACAGTGTTCTTGGTAACGGCGTTACTGTGACTGGTATTTCAGGATCCAGTGGTAGTGAGACACGCTACACAATGGAGGTTCCGGCAGGAGCCAGCGACCTTTCTTTTGTACTTGCAGGTGGTAGCGGAGATGCTGACTTGTATGTCCGTTTTGGCGCAGAACCCACAACTGGTACTTGGGACTGTCGTCCGTTTAGAAACGGTAACAATGAAACATGCAACATATCTAGTATTCAAGCTGGTACTTATTATGTAATGCTTCGTGGCTACACTGCGTTTTCAAATACAAGCTTGACGGGTAGCTATACAGAACCTGGTAACGGTAATCAAACCTTTTTTGAAAATGGTACAAATATCGCAATACCCGATAACAACTCTACTGGTATTAACAGTAATATCGTAGTAGACCGCAGTGGTAACGCTGGTGTTATCGAAATCAAATTTGATATCGTACATACTTGGCGTGGCGACCTTGTGGTTGACTTGATTGCGCCAAACGGTACCACAGTAAACCTGCATGCCCGTACGAACTCCGGAGATAGCGCAGACAATCTTAGCAAAACTGTCAGCATAAACGCCTCTAGTGTGACTGCTGCTGGAACCTGGAGTCTTAGAGTTAAGGATCTAGCCAGATTCGACACTGGATATATAGATTCCTGGAGCATTGAGTTTAATTAAGGGTAAATTAAAGCTCTAGTTATTACTTAATAAAGAAGGCGCGCTGTCTATCAGCGCGCCTTTTTTGATTAGAACATAAGTTTAAACAAAAATTAGCTAATATTTAGGGTCAGGGTAGGGGCAATTATTGATAATCACATCGTGTAGAATACGCTATAGAATATTGTGAGAGTAAGTAGCTATGGCAAGACGCAGACGTAGAAAAATCCCCTCAGAACCAGCTGAGGCAACAATCACCGACCTTAGCCATGATGGCCGAGGTGTAGCACGTATTAATGATAAAACCGTATTTATCCATGGTGCCTTGCCTGGTGAAAGAGTCCGTTTTCGCTACACAGAATCGCATCGCCGCTTTGATATGGGGGTTACCGAAGAAGTGCTGGAGGCGTCCGCTGATCGAATCGAACCTGCCTGCCCACATTTTGGGGTTTGTGGAGGTTGCGCGTTGCAGCATTTGCGCCCGGAAAAGCAAATTGAGTTCAAACAGCAAACATTATTCGAAAACCTTCAACGAATAGGCAAGGTTGAACCGCAAACCACTTGGCAACCGCTAACTGATGAATATTGGAATTACCGCCGCAAAGCGCGTCTTAGTGTGCGCCATGTACCCAAAAAAGATGATCGTGTGTTGGTTGGTTTTCGTGAGCAATATGGTCGCTTTGTAGCAGATTGCCAAGAGTGCATGATTCTTGATCAACGCCTGGGTAGTCGCCTGCCGGAATTTTCTACTTTAATCAGAAGTCTTTCAAATCATGCGCGAATTCCTCAGATAGAAGTTGCCGCCGGAGATGGTGATGTGAATGGAGCTGCGATTATAATTCGCAATCTTGAGGCTTTCACTGAAGATGATCTAGATAAGCTGCGTGCATTTGGTCAATCAACTGGCTTGTCAATTCTGTTGCAATCGAAAGGTCCGGCAACTGTAAAAGTATTGGAAAATTCGCCAGCACCAAATTTGTATTATGAATTTCAAGAGCAGCAAATTAAAATGCAATTTACGCCTACAGATTTCATCCAAGTTAATGCCGGATTAAATCGAAAGATGATTAGTAGGGCGATTGAATTACTGCAGCCAAAGTCTGATGATTTAATTCTCGATTTATTTTGCGGATTAGGAAATTTCTCCTTGCCGTTGGCCCGCCATGCGGGTCAAGTTGTAGGCGTGGAAGGTGATCAGCAACTAGTTATTAATGCGCGGGCAAATGCGCAATTAAATGGCTTGAAAAACGCCAGCTTCTTTGTTGCTGATTTAAACGAGCCCCCTGAGCAAGCGGCGTGGATAAAACCTGCCTATAACAAGATTTTGTTAGACCCACCGCGCAGTGGAGCAGAATTCATTCTGCCACACTTGGCCGCGAGTAAAGCCGATACAATTTTGTATATATCTTGTCATCCAGCAAGTTTGGCCAGAGATGCTGGAATTTTAGTCAACGAACATGGCTTTAAACTACAGGGAGCAGGGGTTATGGATATGTTTCCTCATACTGCCCATGTAGAATCAATCGCTTTGTTTAAGCGATGACAACTAATCCTGACAAGCAGCTTGGACCAGTAATGATCGGAATTGCTGGTGTTAATCTTAGTGAAGCTGAAAAGCAATTATTATGTTTACCTGCCGTCGGTGGCGTGGTGTTATTTTCAAGGAATATAGAATCTGCAGACCAAGTGCGTACACTTTGTGATGAAATAAGAGCATTACGCAAACCGCGTTTGCTTATCACCATCGACCAAGAGGGTGGGCGAGTACAGCGTTTACGCGAAGGTTTTACAAGCTTGCCGCCATTGCGAAAAATTGGGGAGATCTATCTGCGTGATGCAGATCTAGCCTGCGATTATG
>CAZEFU010000040.1:0-10164 GCA_964511515.1 uncultured Wenzhouxiangellaceae bacterium | reverse complement strand
TAGTTCTGGTGTTGTTCAGAGCTTCAATAACACTCTGCAAGATTGGCAAGCGGGGCCAATTACAGGTCAACCAGCTGATCCAACTCCTCCGGATATGAGCGTAGGTACTACCTACATATTTTTCGTTGGTATTGGTGTAGGTTCTGGTTGGAGTAATGATTTACTAATGTGGTCTGACCAGGTGAGAATTGGATTTGGCGCTCAGGATGATTATATTTATAACTTTGAAAGTTATTCAAATCCACCTCTCGTAGCAACCTCAATTCCTAGCCTTAATACAGTTGGGAAAGTATTGTTAATTCTTTCGATGTTGTTGATCTTCGCATTGCTCAGGAATAACAGGTACAAGGTTTAATTGGCATTAGCAGCTAAGGCAATATATCAGCTTTAGTTTCTGCCCTGACAGGCGTATAATGTACAAGGATTAGCAGAACGCCCGATTAAACCGTGTTTACACACGCAAGTCGGGCGTTTCCTCATACTAGGAGCTTTCAGTCATGCGAATCCAACCAGTTGCTCTGACATTTGATGATGTCACCCTTATTCCCGCACATTCTGTTGTGTTGCCAGGGGAAGTATCCCTGCGGACTCAACTTACTCGAGGGATTTATCTAAATACCCCACTAATTTCAGCAGCTATGGATACAGTTACCGAGGCGCGCCTTGCTATTGCCATGGCACAGGAGGGCGGCATTGGTGTGATTCATAAAAACATGTCGATTGCAGATCAGGCCAAGCAGGTTCGTAGCGTTAAGAAATTCGAGGCCGGGGTAATCAAAAACCCAATTACTGTTAAGCCATACACTACTATTCGTGAAGTTTTAGAGATTACCAGGGCCAATAATATTTCCGGTGTTCCGGTAGTTGAAGGTAATAAGCTGGTTGGAATAGTTACTTCCCGGGATATGCGTTTTGAGAAGAAACTTGATGATCCGGTGCGCAATATTATGACCCGCGAAGACAAGCTAGTAACAGTACGCGAGGGTGCATCCCAAGATGAAGTGCTTGAACTGCTGCATGAACATAGAATTGAGAAAGTTCTGGTGGTAGATGATGGTTTTCATCTGCGTGGACTAATTACCGTTAAAGATATCCAAAAATCCACCGATAATCCGCTGGCGGCAAAAGATTCGCAGGAACGCTTACTTGTAGCAGCTGCAGTTGGTGCAGGTGGAGATACCGCCGAACGCATAGAAGCCTTGGTGGCCAACAGTGTTGATGTAATAGTGATAGACACAGCTCATGGGCACTCTCAGGGTGTTTTAGATCGGGTTTCGTGGACACGAAAGAATTACCCAGATGTACAAATAATCGCTGGCAATATCACCACAGGTGATGCAGCCTTAGCATTAGTAAAAGCAGGCGCGGATGCGGTTAAAGTGGGGCAGGGACCGGGTTCAATTTGCACCACGCGCATTGTTGCTGGCGTTGGCGTACCCCAGGTAAGTGCGATTGATTCAGTTGCAGTTGCTTTGCAAGGTTCAGGTGTACCTATAATTGCCGATGGCGGGATTCGATTTTCCGGCGATTTTGCCAAGGCAATTGCCGCAGGTGCTTATACAGTAATGATTGGCAGCCTACTTGCCGGTACTGATGAGGCACCAGGCGAGGTTGAGTTATTTCAGGGGCGTTCATATAAATCTTATCGTGGCATGGGTTCTTTAGGAGCAATGCAAGAAGGTTCTAAAGATCGATATTTTCAATCTGAAGTGGCAGCTGATAAGTTGGTACCAGAAGGAATTGAAGGCCGGGTTCCATTTAAAGGTTCTTTGTCTGGAGTGATCCATCAGTTAGTCGGTGGTTTGCGTTCATCCATGGGCTATGTGGGCTGTGAAAATATTGAAAAAATGCGTACAGTCCCGGAGTTTGCACAAATTACAGCTGCTGGTATGCGCGAATCACATGCTCACGATATTAGTATTACCAAAGAAGCTCCAAACTATAAATTAGGTTAATTCATGTTGACCCGAATATTTTACCAAGGCGGACCGTAGAATGATAAATTTGTTATATATCCATAATCCTGAGTTTGTTGAGCGTATCAATGTGTTACTAAAGTTTGTCCTATCCGGTTTTGCACTGCATCTGTCTTCACATTTTGCCCGATCCTTCTCAAACCATAGCCGTTGCTATGCTTTTTCAAACGATCGAGCAAACTGCTTCGCCAGCTACAGCGCAATTCCCGGATCCTTGGTGAAATATGCGGGCTGAAGCTAACATACATGCCGAAAAAATCCTTATTCTCGATTTTGGCTCTCAGTACACCCAACTTATTGCACGTAGAGTGCGCGAGATTGGGGTTTATAGTGAAATTTGGCCCTGGGATGTTGACCCACAACTTATCGCTGACTTCAAACCAGCCGGGGTTATTCTTTCAGGTGGTCCTGAAACCGTAACTGGCACTCATACTCCTAAAGCTCCAGATTTATTGTGGCAACTTAGTATTCCAGTTTTGGGTATATGTTATGGCATGCAAACCATGGCAGCCCAACTTGGCGGTGTAGTTGAAAGCCATAGTGAAAAGGAATTTGGCTATGCCAAGGTGCGAGTTGAAACTCCCGGCGCACTGTTAACAGGAATAACTGATGACGCAGATCTAGCTAGCCTAGATGTATGGATGAGCCATGGTGATAGAGTAACTAAACTACCATCAGGGTTTGAGGTATTGTGCTCATCAGATTCAGCGCCAATTGCTGGAATGGCTGATGAGTCTCGGCATTTTTACGGTCTGCAATTTCATCCAGAAGTTACCCACACAAACCAGGGTGATGCAATTTTACGCGCATTTTTACAGTCTATTTGTAAATTGAAATGCCTCTGGACTACCGCCAATATTATTGCGGATGATTTGCAGTCTATTAAGCAGCAGGTTGGTAAGCAGAAGGTTTTGCTGGGTCTTTCTGGCGGTGTTGATTCATCGGTAGTAGCAGCATTGTTACACGAAGCCATTGGCGATCAACTGACTTGTGTATTTGTTGATACTGGTTTATTAAGATACCAAGAGCCAGAGCAAGTGATGGCTACATTTGCACAACATATGGGCGTTAAAGTTATTAAGGTCGAAGCTCGGCAACGCTATTTAGATGCGCTTGCAGGTGAGGCTGATCCCGAAAAGAAACGTAAAATTATTGGCAATTTGTTTATTGAAATTTTTGAAGAACAAGCAACGGCTTTGCAAGATGTATCCTTCCTGGCACAGGGCACCATATACCCGGATGTGATTGAGTCTGCCGCTTCAAAAACCGGCAAAGCTCAGGTAATTAAATCGCATCATAATGTTGGCGGCCTGCCGGATGAAATGAAGTTGGAACTGGTCGAGCCACTACGCGAGTTATTTAAAGATGAGGTGCGTAAGGTAGGCATGGAAATGGGTTTGCCCAGAGAAATGGTTTACCGTCATCCATTCCCAGGCCCTGGTCTTGGTGTACGTATTTTAGGTGAAGTAAAAGAAGAATATTTAGAACCACTAGCCAAAGCTGATCATATATTTATTGAAGAATTACGCAAACATGACCTTTATGACCAAGTGAGCCAAGCATTTGCTGTGTTCTTGCCAATCAAGTCTGTTGGTGTGGTCGGTGATGCGCGCCGGTACGAATGGGTAATTGCTTTAAGGGCGGTAGAAACTATCGATTTTATGACTGCCCGTTGGGCCGATTTACCCTACGATTTCCTCGACCTGGTATCACGCCGAATTATTAACGAGATTGCTGATATTTCCCGCGTGGTTTACGATATTTCCGGAAAACCGCCTGCGACTATTGAGTGGGAATGAGCGAGTCGATGCCAGAGTTTTCAACTATGGATTCTCAGTGGATGCAGCATGCTTTAGAGCTGGCAGCCTATGCAGAATCTATTGGTGAAGTACCCGTAGGTGCGGTGTTGGTACGCGATGAGAAGCTTTTAGCCGAAGGTTATAATCGAGTAATTATAGACTCTGATCCCAGCGCTCATGCCGAAATGCTGGCCTTGCGCAATGCTGGTAAAACCGCAGCTAATTACCGCTTGCCGGATACCACTTTATATGTAACTTTAGAACCTTGTTGCATGTGTGCTGGTGCCATAATTCATAGTCGGGTTAAGCGCGTAGTTTATGCAGCCAGTGACCCAAAGACAGGAGCTGCAGGCAGCTGCTTTGATGTACTAAATTCCCCCCGGCATAATCACAAAGCAGAAATTGAAAAGGGTTTGCTGGCAGAAGATTCGGCTATTATATTAAGAGGTTTCTTCGCTAAAAAACGGAAAAACAAAATCAAATAAACAAGGTCAAAACATGTCAAAAGATTTAGCAGAAACAGGTAAACTAGAAGAGTTACTGAGTCAGGTTGGCGCAGGACTAGACCAGTTTCTAAAGTTTGAACATGCCGATGCCTTACATCCCGACAACAACTGGCGTGAGTTGCTCGATACTGAGTTACCAGAGAATGGCGTAGGAATAGATCAAGTAAATCGTGAACTACTTGATGTGGTCATTCCTAATGGCTCGCCTGTCACCAAGCCTGGGTTTAGCTCCTTTATTACTACTGGGGCTACTACCGCTTCAACCTTGGCTACAACCGCTGCAAGTATTGCCTCACCGCAACGTTACTTGGGTACCGCATTTAATTTTCTGGAAGAGCTTTCTTTAGATTGGATGGCTAAGATGCTCGGTATAGGCTCTCTCAAAGGTGTTTATAGCAGTGGCGGTTCGGTTGCTAATTTGGTGGCACTAGGTGGTGCAAGACAGTTCGCTTTCGAGCAAATTGGCCATGACCCTGCTGCATCTGGGGTCAATCGCCAGGTTAAAGTCTATGCAGTGCAGAGTGTCATCATACAATTCAACGTTCAGGGGGAGTGCTTGGCATAGGCCGGCAGGCTATTTCTCTTATTCCATGTGATGAGCTTGGGAGAATGAACGTAGATGTGCTGAAAACAATTTTGGAAGCAGATATTGCTGCCGGTATCTTGCCCATGGCAATAGTTGCAAATGCAGGGACCACCAATACTGGTGCGATTGATCCATTGCGAGCCATTGGAGAGCTTGCCAGTCAACACTCTATCTGGTTTCACGTTGATGGAGCTTATGGTCTACCGGGAATTCTTGACCCTCGCATAAGTGATTTATTTGACGGTATTGAGCTGGCAGATTCAGTTATTGTTGACCCACATAAATGGCTGGGTGCATCGATTGGAATAGCAGCAACCTATATTCGTGATCGAGACTTGTTATTGCGTGCGTTTACTCAGGAACCGGCTGCTTATCTGGAAGGCTCTGCAGTAGATACTAATTCTCCAGCTAGTGTAATTGAACACTCTCTTGATGATTTTGGTATTCCTTATTTTGACTATGGTGTGGAATTAAGCGCACCATGCCGTGGGGTTGCGGTTTGGGCGATGCTAAAAGAGATCGGAGTTGAGGGCATGCGTGAACGGGTAATGCGGCATAACGATATGGCTAAATATATTGCCGACCGCGCACGCAAACACCCAAGTCTGGAGTTGCTAAGCGAACCAAACTTATCAATTTGTTGCTTCCGTTTTGTGGCAGCTGGGGTGGCCGATTTGGATGCCTTAAATCAAAAGATACACCGCCGTTTGGTACGCGAGAATGAATGCATGCCAAGTACTACCAGAGTGCATGGCAAACTTTCTATTAGGCCTTGTTTTATTGGGGCTAGGCATGATATGGAGCAAGCTGAAGGCTTAGTTGATGCTGTTTTATGGCATGGGTCTGAGTGTGTCCAATAAAGCCTACCGTCTTTCTGGGGCTCTTAATAGACGAATCCGGATATTGATATAAAACTCGCGTATTTCCGGGGCGCCGAATAGGCGAACCCGGAATTCATGGCGGGGCAGTGGGTTCCGGATATTGCTGTCCCCCGCCTACGCGAGGGCAGGATTAATTCTGGGAAGACGGAAAGATGATATTGCTACGCGACTCTCAAAACAAACTTGAAAACCAGCGAAAAAACCAGGAATGAGACAAAAAAGCTAAACATCCATCCGTGCATCCAGCTTGGGCCAACTTCAATGATTTTATTGGGTCTGAAATTAAACATCAGTTGGTCTATTTCGCTGCTATCAGGCAGATACCCCATTGGGTTGCCAATTAACCAGTTCCACCATTGGCGTTTATGAACCAGTGGTGAGACTGAGCCGCTACTGATGCTAAGGATATTTGTCTCTGCTTGGTTGAGACGCAAATCAAGATCATCTTTTGGCCAATTTATACCCCAGGCCTGATCATCTGAACCCCAACGAACTCGGTCAGAGTTTTCCCAGCTATATGTTTTCGGGGCGAAATTAACGCCAGTGACAACATGCACTTCAGCCAGATACTGCTCATCAGCTGCAGGTTGTTCCAGACCATAGTTATTCGATACCCATGCAATCAGAAAGATTACAGGGATTGAAACTAATAATGCTGGCCCGAGAGCTGAACCTAATTGCTTGAATGCAAGTTTTAGAGTTTGCCCAACTAGTGGCAATAAATCTGACATTTCACCTTCAAATTCAGCCATTTTTTTCTGATTGCCCTTAACCTGTGCCTTTAAGCCCTGCATTTTCTCCTGATTAGAGCAACGCTTGAACAGCCACATGCTTCCGTAACCAGCAAGTATCCCCCAGATTATGAGTTTAAATAAGTCTGGTAAAGACAGCATTAAGCCGTCTAAAAAGCTAAACAGTGGGGAAGGGAGGTCAAATAGGCCCATTTTCAGTCTTCTTTAGTAGCTGCAGGGTCTGCATCCATTGAAACCTCCCCCTCTGTGCTAGCAGTGGTTTCAACAGACTTGGGCTTTTTGCCGCGTTTTAGCATTTTGCGAATAGGCCAAAACAAGATAGCGCCAATGGCAACGACAATAGTAACGATAATACCAATCAGCGAGCCAAGTACAGGAATACCAGCGCCGGGGCCGATATATGCCTGAGCTGTGGTAGCCAAGAGAATTAACAGTAGAGCTAGGATAATGCGCATGAATGTCTCCATGTATGTATATGAGTAAAACAACGGTGAATTATACCTGTCTGGGCGAAAAAGGCGAAGTAAAAACCGCTATTTAGCTGCATCTATTCATCTTCCCGGAAAGGCAGCTGGTTAGATTCAGCGCCCCGGAAACTTCCACCGGATCTTCCCGGAAAGAGGGCAAGTTAGATTCCACCCCGTCTTCCCGGAAATGCGAGCAGCATTATTCGGGATCCCGTTCCGCAGCATGGATTCCGGGTTCGCCTATTTGGTGCCTTGGGACTGACAGGGCATTCATGCAACTGTATACATAAAATTTGGTGTGGCTCTAGGCTGAATACCCTAGTTTCGAGGCAGTGCCAGCACAAATTGTGGTGATCGCTGCCAGCTCAGTCGCAGAAAAATCTGGTTGGTAGTACTCTGGTAGACTGAGTTTATTGCTGAAATCAGCAATACCATCAGTAAATGTAGTTGTATCCAGAGAGCAATGATTAAGTATCTCACTGATTATTTGCTCCGAATTTAAACAAAGATCCTCATACTGGAAAATATAACAAGCTTTGGCTAAGCCAGGATGAGCGGCAAGCTGGTTTAACAGGTGGGAGTAGGTATTGTTCCAGAGCTTTGCCCAGCCAACAACTTCATCACCATTGCTCCAGGCACCCTCAATTGCAGCTGTAGCTTCGCTATCAGCGTAGTTTACAGCTTTTCTACCCGGGCCAAATTCCCAGTGACCTGCTAGTTGTAACTGCTCACCAACCCGTGGCGAGAGTGCTGTGGCATCGATAAAAAACTTATGTTGTTTCGCCAGTGAAGCAATATGATTAATCGGGCTGCGTACAGGAATAATAAAGCGCGCATTGGGGTGCAGCTTGTGTATATAAGCCAGCCTGGAAATATTGTAATTACCTTTGGCTAAATAACGGCTAGATTTACGCACCAGTAATAGTTTTCGCAGATGGGCAGAATAAAATTCTTCAAATTTCAGGTTACTGGTGTTCTCGTCCAAAATATTGGATACGGCTGGATTGTGAGTATCGGGAAAGAAGTGATTCCACAAGATTTCCTCAACAGCCTCCGGGCTTTCTGTGGATACCAGAATTCGATCCTTATGTGCACGCTCAGTCAAATCTGGTTTAATAAGTTGCGAGCGTTGACGCAAGTAATTGCGCCAATAAGGAGTCCATACCCAGGGAAAATCGCTATATTTATGCGCGGTTGTATCAGGATGTTGGTTGATTAGCTCAGTGACAATAGTGGTTCCAGCGCGGGCTAAAGAAGTCACATAAATTGGCGCTGAAATTGATATTTCATCAATCTCATCAGCCACTATCTTAGTTTCCATATCTCCCAAGCGCTTCCACAACCCTTGTGTAGCGTTGAGCATACGGCTTTGCCAGTAAAGGCTTGCCGGAACCGTTAGTTTTGCGGTACTCACGCGGCTATTCTGTATTCGCAGACTTCACATGCTTACGCGCATAAGCAGCAATTTGGGCGATTTGTGAGATTGGTTGCTCGGGTACAAAGCTGGTAAACAAAACCCCAGGCACAGCCTCTGGTGTTATGCAGTGATCGCCACTCCATTTTTTTGCATTTGGCTCGATATACTCTGCCGGGACAGCGCCAAGAGTAGTTTGCCAGGAAGCTCTAAAGCCAGGCTCGTAGCCAACTACCAGATCAGGGGCATCGCCATTGGCATTGCCAGCATAAATCACATCACCGTCAAAAAGCTGCCGAATAACCCGTTGTTCTGATTCACCAAATACCCACTGAGGTAATTCTTTGCTCAAACGAGCCTTGATTACCCGTGCTTCTGGATCTTCAACTATGCCTTGAGCTTCACGACCCTTACGGTTTATATACAGACCATTAAGGCCTAATGCATAGGCAGTGGATTTGCTCCAGTCAACATCACTAAAGGCAATATTTGAAGTGGTATTACCGCTGTTCAAAACCAAGTAATCATTATCAACCAGCCAGCGATTCAAGTTTACCGCCCAGCGGAATGGCGCAAAGCCGTGGTCGCTAAGTACGATTAGTTGATCGTTCTGACCCATTTTTTTCATTACTTTGCCAAGCACACGATCAGCTTCAATGTATATCCAGCGAATTGCGCCGCGAGCTAGTTCATCAGTTTCAGGGTAGAGCGGGTGTTGCTCATCAATGCCGCGATAGAACATATGCGAGACTCGATCTGTTTGCACAAATACTCCGACCAGTAACTCTGAATCATTTTTATCCATAGCATCAAAAAACATGGCCTCGCGCTCATCCAGATTGGTTTTAAGCATTTCCAGCCAGGTTTTATCACTTATATGGTCTTCATTTAGCGACCAGGTTTCCTCGGGCATACCAATGGTATGAAAAAGGCCAATTTTAGCGGCTAATTCGGCCGCATATTCTGGTGGAGAGCTGATGGGTACAGCTGGTGCTTCTGGATCAATATTTATAGGCGAGACATATAATTGTGGCCGTGGATATCCGGCAACCAGATTTAGCCGCACGATTCCAGTTACTGAAATTGGACCAAGTACATCAAACTCTACCCGAATCCACTCTGACCATTCACCAACTGCCAGCTCAAAGCTTTCTCCACCAAGCTGAATCTTGGCACCTTTGCCAGCTGGATCAAGAAGCAGCGGGGTGGATAGCGGTGGATCTTCTGCGCGCAGAGGATCAGCTGGGCCTTCCAGGGTGGTAATGATATGGCCGCTGCGGTTAGGGCGCATCCGCACCACACGGGTGCTGGAGGATCCCGCTGCCGCTACTGGGCGAGTAGTGTAGAGCGTGTAAGTGCCTTGAGTACCGAGTAAGTCAGGCACGCCCATGCCTGACATCATGCGATGAATTGGGTCGGGCGGGTAGCTAACTGGAACACGAATAATAGTACTGCGCGCACCTTGAGCTTCAACATCCATCCAAAAAGGCGAACCTTGGCGGCGATTGATTATTTGCCCTTCATCTAGCGGCAAACTAAGGCCGAAAATATTTAGTACATCTTCAGGCGGAATAGTTTTGGAGATAGAGAAATCCGGGCCATATGTGTCTGCATCACGCCGTAAAAAATCATAAATACCATGTTTTCCAGGGGAGTCGCCAGTGGCAAAACTGGACCATGCAACGGGTGATTGCGGGGGATTGGAAGTTGCCAGCGGGTGAAAACTTCCCTGCGCGGCGAGCTTGCTAAAATTAGGCAATACACCTTCATCCATCCAGTTCTG
>CAZEFU010000039.1:0-10240 GCA_964511515.1 uncultured Wenzhouxiangellaceae bacterium | reverse complement strand
TCCCAGACTAGATCGCTGTGGTGTGCATGGAGTCACCCGCGCTGCTATTTTGCAGAACTTCTCACATCGCTGTGAAAAGCGCCGAGTTACTCAGGAACTATTAAACGAGGCCGATGAAGTGTTTATTTGTAATAGTATTCGCGGTATTTGGCCGGTTACTGGAATTAATGATCGAGATTTCGATATTGGCCCAGTTACCAGAGAACTACAAGACTGGCTGGCACAGCAATCACGACTACTGGCAAGGCCGGCATGAAAAAACTACTAATTGTATTCGCACTATTACTGCTGACATTAGCGCTGGCAAGTGCATGGATATGGAATGAGTACCAGCAGTTTCTTGAGCAAGATATGAGCGTGCCCGAGCAGGGCATTAGTATCGAGATACCGCGTGGAAGTAGTTATGCTGCAATGGTTGAAAAACTTATTGCCGCTAATATCACCCAAAAACGCTGGCCGTGGCGTGTGTTAAATAGACTTCAGCCGCAACTCATTCAAGCTGGAGAGTATCGACTAGAAGCAGGGCTAAATCCGCAATCATGGCTAGAGCAATTAGCCAAAGGCAATGTAGTAAGACACAGTTTTACAATTGTAGAGGGTTGGCGCCTAAGTGATTTGCTTAAAGAGTTACAAGCTGATGAGCGCTTGCAAAAGCAGTTATCTGAGAATTCTAATGAGCAGTTAACTAAATTATACCAGCTCGAAAGTAGCAATTTAGAGGGTTGGTTCTTACCAGAGACCTACAGCTTTATTGCAGGCGATAGTGACATAGATATATTGACTCAGGCGCACAATGCAATGCAAGAACTGCTGCAACAGCAGTGGCAATTAAGGCGAGCAGATCTGCCATTGTCTGAAGCTTATGAAATGTTGATTTTGGCATCTATAGTAGAAAAAGAAACAGCGCTCGCAAGCGAGAGAGGTCAGATAGCTGGTGTATTTGTACGGCGCTTGGAAAAAGGCATGCGCTTGCAAACAGACCCAACTGTGATTTATGGAATTGGTGCAAGTTTTGATGGTGATATCAGGCGTAAAGATTTACGTACCGATACTCCTTACAATACTTACACTAGGCATGGTTTGCCGCCGACCCCAATTGCCTTACCGGGAGCAGCTTCCATTCAAGCAGTATCTCAACCAGACCCAGGTGAGAGCTTGTATTTTGTGGCAGACGGTAGCGGCGGGCATACATTCTCAAACAACTACGCAGATCATAACAAGGCAGTTCAGAAAATGTTGAGACGCAAATGAAGGGCCGGTTAATTACTCTTGAAGGCAGCGAAGGTGCTGGCAAGTCGAGCTTAATGCGCGTGGTGCGTAACTTTTTGGAGCAGCGTGGAGAAAGCGTGGTTAGCTGCCGCGAACCTGGGGGCACACCAACTGGTGAGGCTATTCGAAAAATACTGCTAGACACAAAACGCAGTGGAATGCTGCCGCATACTGAGCTGCTGCTTATGTTTGCATCGCGTGCACAATTACTAGCCGAGGTGATATTACCTGCTCTTGAGGCTGGTAAAACGGTTGTTTGCGATCGCTTTGCCGATGCCAGCTTTGCGTATCAGGGTGGTGGGCGCGGACTGCCTGATGCAGAAATAGCCGAGCTTGAAAAAATAGTGCTGGGTAAGCTGCAACCAGAGTTAACTCTACTTCTCGATGTACCAGTTACGCTTGGTTTGAAACGGGCACGGCTCACTGGAAAACCAGATCGATTCGAATCTGAGCGGCAAGAATTTTTTGAACGAGTGCGAAAAGCATATCTGCGCCGCGCTCGAGATTACCCAGAAAGAATAGTAGTTCTCGATGCTTCTGCCAAACAAGCAGCAGTGCGAAAGCAAGTGATTGCAATATTGGAGCAACGTTGGTGAGTGGGCTAGGGCAAATTTACCCGTGGCAGCAAGAGCTCTGGCAGCAATTGCCACAGCAACGCTTGCCCCATGCAATCTTAGTGACAGGACAGGCACATTCAGGGCTTGAAGACTTTGCCCGCGCACTGGCAGCCAGATTAGTCTGCACTGAGATCGAAAACGACAACAGCCGTGCCTGTGGCGAGTGCCGCAATTGCAAGTTACTGGCAGCTGGCAGTCATCCAGATGTGTTTAGCTTGCAGCTAATTGAAGATAGCAAAGTAATTAAGGTTGATCAGATCAGGAATTTTGTCCGGCAGATATCCTTAACCCCCGGTATAGCCAAGCGCAAAGTAGCCATAGTTTGGCCAGCAGAGAAAATGAATCTGGCAGCGGCAAATGCATTACTTAAAACTTTAGAAGAGCCGGCTGGCGATACACATATTATTCTCGCTAGTAGCGAGCCAGCTAGCTTGTTGGCGACTATTCGTTCTCGCTGCCAGAAGTATACTGTTGCCGCCGCTGAGATAAAAACTGTAGATACATGGTTGGCGGCTCAAGATTACCCTGGCGAGCAAAGAGACAGCGCTATTTCAGCAGCGCGGGGCTTGCCCTTGCTGGCGTTGAATTATTTGGTTGAAGAGTTATTACCGGTGCGCAGGAATGTTGGTGTAGCCTTACTAAAGAGTGCGCGTGGACAAGCTGGGGTTCTTGAAGTGGCTACACAATGGGTCAAGCTTGGTACCGAGCTAGGTAAGCCGCTAGTATGGCTCTGGCTGAGCCAGTGGTTGCAGGATATAATTCGCAGCAGAGTGAGTGCAGATAAACCTGCCGATCCGATTGCTGCGGCTGTAGGTGATGCCCGTCCTGAATTTCCTCTGCAAAAAGCTGTATTCTTACAAGAACTGGCAGTTCGCGGGTATCGCAATCAGGACACACCTTTACGTCAGGACTTACTCTTTGAGCAATGGTTGCTACAATGGGTAGAAGAATAGTACATTAATTTTTTAAAAGGAGTT
Organism: uncultured Wenzhouxiangellaceae bacterium; assembly: GCA_964511515.1. Classification (GTDB taxonomy): domain Bacteria; phylum Pseudomonadota; class Gammaproteobacteria; order Xanthomonadales; family SZUA-36; genus SZUA-51. The sequence goes on along the minus strand of CAZEFU010000039.1, from coordinate 7,377 downwards.
TCAGAATGGCACAGCAGGGAATTTTATCAGTATCAATTCTGGATCGTGATGCACTTTACAAAACCTATATGTCATTTATTGAAGGTGGCGGTTTATTTGTGCCCAGTAATAAACAGTTTCAGTTAGGAGATGAAGTATTTCTACTGCTTACTCTAATGGATCTTGAAGAACGCTTGCCAATTCCTGGTAAGGTTATCTGGATCACACCGATGGGCTCACAAGGTAATCGCAAAGCTGGAATTGGCGTGCAGTTTGCTGAAACCCCAGACGGAGACCATGCACGTGCAGTAATTGATAAACATCTGGCAGGCATGCTCACGAGTAAAAAGAAAACACACACAATGTGAGCTTAAAATCACAACAACGTGCAATTATCCATGTCGATATGGATGCATTTTTCGCCTCGGTTGAAGAACTGGATAACCCGGAGTATGTAGGCCATCCAGTAATTGTTGGCGGGCTTGGCACAAGAGGTGTTGTTTCAGCCGCAAATTATGCTGCCAGAAAGTTTGGAGTTCATGCGGCTATGCCAATCGGCCAGGCTCGACGCAAATGCCCGCATGGTATCTATTGCCAAGGCAGGATGTCGCGGTATCAAGAGCTTTCTGTCGATATTTTCAATATCTTTCATAAAATCACTCCCCAGGTAGAAGGCTTGTCACTAGATGAAGCTTTTTTGGATGTTAGTGCTAGCACAAAACTACTCGGTGATATTGAAACCATTGGCCGCTTGATTAAAGCACAAATACTGGTAGAAACCGGACTGGTTGCATCGGTTGGTATGGCCGGCAACAAGTTCTTGGCGAAACTAGCATCAGATGTCGATAAACCAGATGGATTCTACCCAGTACCAGCAGATGTCAGGGCCTTTCTTGACCCAATGCCAGTACGGCGTATTTGGGGTGTTGGGATTAAAACAGGACAACACCTAAATCGCGCAGGAATTTTGACTATAGGCCAATTACGCAAAGCTGATAGCCGTCTGCTCAACGACTTGTTAGGCACTCAAGCAAATCATTATCAAGCCCTTGCTCGCGGCGAGGATGAGCGTGAAGTTATCCCCTTTACAAAAGAGAAGTCAATTAGCCATGAGCAAACTTTTACTGTAGATATTAAAACCCAACATGAGATGCTGGCTGTACTGCAAAACTTATCCGAGAAAGTTGGCAGACGCCTACGGAAGCAAGGATATTTGGCGCGCATCGTGATCTTGAAAGTGAGGAAATCTAGTTTTCAAACATATACCCGCAGAATAAGCTTACAAGTTGGCACTCAATCAGGGAAATCGTTGTACCAAATAAGTAAAGCATTGCTGCTGCGTTGGTGTGAGGAAAACCCTGGGGTCTCAGTGCGGCTATTAGGGGTGGGGTCTAGTGGCCTGGAGTTGCCTACAGCAAGCAATAGCGAAACGAGTAAAATTGAAACAACGCTGGATCTAATTAATGAAAAATTTGGTGAGCAGAGTGGAGTAGCTCACACACTTGGAAAGTTGGGGCGAAAAAAATAGCAGCTTCGCCCCAACAACACAAACAAACCTATGCTTTATTTCTTCTCAGACATCTCTCGCAATTCGCGTCTCAGTATCTTGCCAACATTGGTTTTAGGCAGGTCATCCATAAACTCGATAACTTTAGGGCGCTTATAGCCAGTTAGTTGGTCTTTGCCGTAAATTTGTAACTCTTCTTCGGTCAAGCTCGGGTCTTTTTTAACTACACATATTTTTACAATCTCACCGGATTTTTCATCAGCAAGCCCAATTGCAGCAACTTCAAGCACTTTAGGGTGAGCAGCGAAAACATCTTCAACTTCATTTGGGTAAACATTGAAACCAGATACAAGGATCATGTCCTTTTTACGGTCGACAATATAAAAGAAGCCTTGCTCGTCCATCTTGGCAACATCGCCAGTTCGTAACCAGTCGTTGTTCTCACCGCACATGGTTTCAGCCGTGGCTTCTTCGCGTTGCCAGTAGCCTTGCATAACTTGTGGGCCACGAATACAGAGTTCACCAACCTCTCCCTGTGGCAGCGGAATACAGTCATCGTCAACAATCATGCATTCTGTTGATGGTATAGGCAGGCCAATTGCGCCATTAAACTCTTTAATATCGATTGGGTTTATAACAGCCGCGGGAGAGGTTTCGGTAAGACCATAAGCCTCGGCAAGTGTGCAGCCTGTCACCTGTTTCCAGTTATCCGCCACTGCACGCTGCACGGCCATGCCACCACCTAACGATAGCTTAAGAGCAGAGAAGTCCACTTCTGCAAAACCTGGGGTATTGAGCAAGCCATTGAAAAGGGTGTTCACACCAGTAATTGCCGTAAATTTATGTTTGCCAAGCTCTTCAACAAAGCCAGGCATATCTCTGGGATTGGTAATTAGTATGTTCTCGCCACCGATATTGGCGAACACAAGGCAGTTAGAGGTAAGGGCAAAAATGTGGTAAAGAGGTAATGCTGTGATAACAATTTCTTCTCCCATATTCAGGTTTGTCCCAAGCCATGTTTGCGCTTGCAGCATATTGGCAACCATATTGCCGTGGCTCAACATAGCGCCTTTTGCCACACCAGTTGTACCGCCTGTGTATTGTAAGAATGCCAGATCCTGATGGTTTAACTCTGATTTAGTGAAGTCACTATTCGCACCTTGTTTTAATGCATCCCGGAATGGAACTGTATTTGGGATATCGAATGCTGGAACCATTTTTTTAACTTTACGCACCACAAAATTAGTGATCAGGTTTTTAGGGAAATTGAGCATATCCCCAAGCCCAGTAGTAATGACATGCTTGGTGGGAACCTCCGGCAGCACGCGTTGTAATACCGAGGCAAAGTTTTCGATCACTACAATGGCTTGCACGCCAGCATCGCTAAGCTGATGGGTTAATTCTCTGACGGTATACAAGGGGTTGGTATTTACTACCACCATTCCAGCACGCAAGATACCAAAGACGGCAATTGGGTATTGCAATAAATTAGGCATCATTATTGCTACTCGATCACCTTTTTGCAGACCTGTTGATTGTAGGTAAGCAGCGAAATCTCGACTGTATTTATCCAATTGAGCGTAGGTAATGGTAGTGCCCATATTAGTAAATGCCGGTAGATCAGCAAACTTCTCGATACTGCTATTGAACATCTCAACTACTGAAGAATACGCTTGATGGTCGATTTCTGCAGCAACTCCTTCAGGGTACTGAGCTAACCAAGGTTTTGTATTTTGCATTGGATCTGACATGTAAAACTGCTCCGAAATTGAATTATTCAGCATAACATACTGAAAAACGACCCAATACGCCAATGTTTTTCGTATTTCATTTGCCCCAACACTGATTGCAGATTAGTATTTGCCTATGATTCCAAAAATAAATATCTACCAGAGAGGGCGCTAAAGTGGGCGAACAGAATGTAAACGAGCAGGTATCTGCACAAGATCGACAGAAATTCATGCAATCTTTACTGACTGAAGTTCAGGTGCTAGAGCGTATGCTGGATGAAGGTTTGTTTGAAACCGGAATCCGTAGAGTTGGCGCCGAACAGGAAATGTTCTTGGTAGATTCATCGCGCCGGCCTTCGAAAAAAGCGCTTGAAGTACTGCAGCAAATTGACCATCCGGCATTCACAACCGAGCTTGGTCTTTTTAATATGGAGGCCAATTTGTCTCCATATGTGTTTAAAAATAATTGCTTTCGAGAACTAGAAGAAGAAACTAATACCTATTATCGTATGGCCCAAGAAGGTGCTAAACGAGTAGGCGCTGATATTGCCTTGGTTGGAATATTACCAACCTTGTCTGAGTCTGACCTTGGTCTGGATTCAATGGTGCCGAATCCGCGTTATATGGCGCTCAACAATGCTCTGGTTGGCCTGCGTGGCAAAGACTTTCAAATCACCATCAATGGTATGGATCAGCTCAATATTCGGCATGACAACATTATGTTGGAAGCGTGTAATACCAGTTTCCAGGTGCATTTCCAAGTTGGCCCAGATGAGTTTGCCAGACTCTACAATATGGCTCAGGCAATTACCGGGCCGTTATTATCTGCAGTAGTTAACTCACCAATTCTTCTCGGCAAAAGATTATGGATGGAGAGCCGCATAGCAGTGTTTGAAAATTCAATTGATACCCGCACAGATGTGGAGCAAAGGCGTGGCATTCGTCCACGTGTTCATTTTGGTGATAACTGGGTTGAGAATTCAGTTGCAGAGATCTATAAAGAAGATATCGCCCGTTTCAGGCCAATTTTGACTGTAGATACCGAAGAAGACCCAATGGGTCTGCTCGATAAAGGCATTATTCCACGCCTACATGCGCTTAACTTGCACAATGGCACAGTTTATCGCTGGAATCGAGCCTGTTATGGAGTGGCAGATAATGTGGCGCATCTGCGGATAGAAAACCGAGTAATTCCGGCGGGCCCCAGTGTGCTTGATGAAATTGCCAATACCGCATTCTTTATCGGTCTGATGTCTGGGATGATCAACAAAATTGGTGATATTCGCGATTACATAGATTTTAATTCCGTACATGCCAACTTCCTGGCTGCGGCAAGATCCGGACTAAGTGCCGAGCTGCATTGGTTTGATGAAAAATTATTACCAGCACAGGACCTCATTCTGGACGAGCTATTGCCACTGGCAGAAAAAGGCTTGGAACTCAGCGGCATAGCCGCAGAAGATATTGAGCGGTATTTAGGAGTAATAGAAGCTCGTGTAGGAACACGTCGCACCGGTGCCTTATGGCAAATGGAATCTCTGGAGAAGATGCAAGGTAAAGGTACTAAAGATGAAATATTACGCAATTTAACCGACAGTATGATTCAGCAACAGAGCACGGGTAAACCTGTGCACGAGTGGGAGCTGGCAGAGTTTTGTGAGCAGCAGGACTGGCGCCAGTCTTACCAGACAGTCAAACAGTTTATGACTACCGAGTTATTTACCGTAAGACCAGGCGACATTATCGACTTTGTTGCCAGCTTGATGGATTGGCGTCATGTGCGCCATGTACCGGTAGAAGATGATGCAGGTAACTTGGTAGGGTTAATTTCCCATCGCACATTATTGCGTTTACTGGCCCAGGGCAAGTTATCACCAGAAAACAAAACCTCAGTTGAGTCGGTTATGCAAACCGATATACATACAGTTTCACCCGACACCAAAACAGTACAGGCAATTCGTACCATGCGCGATAATAATATCGCCTGTCTGCCAGTTGTAGAGGATGGGAAATTGGTTGGGTTACTCACTGAGCACGATCTAATAGTTGTTGCCTCTAAGTTGCTTGAAGAGAGTTTGCTCTCAGCCTCAGATGAAATCGAAGTAAATTAAACGCACTTAAACAGGCATCTGGGAGTATTTATGTGGAACCCTATTAAAATTGCAATTATTTGTTTACTCCTTGTCGGCTGTGCAACACAACCGCCAAAAATGATTGAACCATTTCGTGGTGCAATAATTGGGATGGTTTCTCTTGTTGATGAGAATCCCAAACATGTACATGTTGGCACTACTGTGATTAATAATCACAAGAGTATTAGTAAGTCTGCATGGGATATAGAGTCAGAATTTTACAAAGCGATCAAGGAACAACTTGATGTTTCAATGAAATTCATAGCCCGACCAATTGATGCTAATGAGATACTAATGACAGAAAGGCTCAAGTTACTGTCAACAGGCTGGGATTCTTTTGAGCTGAAGGAAGAGTTAAAGCCTGAGCTTAGCGAGCTTGCAGAAAAGTATAGTTTAGACTATCTAGCGATATTAACTCCTGTGTACTTGCCTGTAGAATACAATTCCACAGTCTATGCATCTGGGTATGGTCTTTATACGAGATGTTTTATGTCATCCTGTCGAGCGTATGCTCTTGATCATATCAGAGTATTTATATTTGATGCGAGACCACCTAGATTGGCTGGTTGGGGTAGTGGTGAGCATAAGCCTATGGTGGTTAATGATTTTGACCGAAAGAAAGAGTTGAAAAACTTGCCTTCTAAGGAAATTGATAAAGCTAAAAATCAAGTTATTGTAAACTTAAAAAGGAAGGTTGCCGAGGCGCTTAGTACTTCAGGTATTAATTCAAATTAAAATATATTATATGGTTGCGGTATTGCACTACTTAGTAAGTATGTGCCTTGCATAGCAAATACGAGTTGTATTATCAGTTTCTGTGGTGACTTGATCACCATGATTGGGCTTTTGTGACGACATAGAGTCTCATGGTTTGACACTCAGTTATTGAGAAGGTTAGTATACTTTGGGTATGTATCGATCACTAAGCTCCCTAACTGGACATCTTTTTCTATTTGCTCTGCTAAGTTTCTGTAGTACTGAACCATTTTCATACGCTGATAGCTTGCGAGAACAGATTAGTTCCCTTGAGCAAGCAGTGAACAGAGGTGAATCAGCTTTATTAATGGAAGTTATTGCCGCTGATTTCTTTGCTGAATATTTAACTGATCGCCGTCAATTAAAGCTCTTTTTGTTGCGCCAACGTAATCAATACAACCGGGTGACTTCCACTAGCGGGCCGGCACAGGTTTCTGTACAGCTCGCAGAAACAACAACTACAGCCAAAGCCAGCTTTATCAGTTCGAAACCAGTTGGCGCTGGCGAGAAGATGCTGATAAAGGGCATCAATGGGAGTTGATTCACACCATCTGGAAGCCAGTATTTGACTAATTCTCACGCTTTGAGAGCCCTCCAAGTTATAGTAATTTCGGTCTATATCATTTGAAAAATAGCTATGAATCATTTTACTCCGGCAGTCAATATTTGGTTTACGCAGACCTTTGCAGAAGCAACGGATGTACGAGCTTCGGTCAGGCCGCTGGAGTATTCTCGCAGGAGTCGATGCAGATACCGTCAAGTCACAAGGCTGGCGTTTACAGCAGACAGCGGCTCGCCTTAGCTTTACCGTGGCGGTATTTGCTCTATCATTTTCGCCGAATGGAAGATCGCGGCGAGCTACTGGGTGGTCGTTTTGTCGATGGTTTTTCAGGTGAGCAATTTGCTCATTCTGAAGCATTGGTATTACTCAAGCAAACAAATGGCAGCAATGCCCAAAAAATAATACTCAGTAGTTATGACCCATTAAATCTCAGCAGGATTGTTACTCCAGGCAATAAAATCAAAATGGATATAAACACAGAAATTACCATTTAATCTTCTCCCGACGGTGTGCAGAAAGGCTAGCTCCATCATCTTCAATGCTTAGGAAACTCGAATACAGAGGGGGGGCGTATTGATGCGCATACAGGTCGGAGGCGGAGAGTATCCAGCCTGAAATCCATGCTGCGTGCACTTGAGGGTGTGGATTTCTGCCATCGAGGCTGTGTGAAAACCCCGACAAGAAATTTGAATAATATTTTTTTAGCTCGGA
>CAZEFU010000038.1:0-10351 GCA_964511515.1 uncultured Wenzhouxiangellaceae bacterium | reverse complement strand
TTATCTACCACGCTTGGCCAAAGGCATTGAGGTTCCATGTTTTGGCTTAACTGGGCCTGAGGCTGGTTCTGATGCCACCTCTATCCCTGATTACGGAACTGTTTGCAAAGGCAAGTGGAAAGGTAAAACCGTAGTTGGCCTAAAGCTTAACTTCGATAAACGCTATATCACCCTAGCTCCCGATGCCACCTTGATAGGTATAGCTTTCCAAATGTTCGACCCTGATGGTTTATTGGGCGATAAAAAGGAAATGGGTATTTCCCTAAGCCTGATACCAGCCGATGTAAAAGGCTTGGATGTTGGGCGCCGGCATTTACCTTTAAATATGCCATTTTCTAATGGACCAGTTCGCGGCAAGGATATTTTCGTGCCACTTGATAGTTTAATTGGTGGACCAGAAATGGCCGGGCATGGCTGGAAAATGTTGGTTGAATGCCTTTCAGTTGGACGCGCAATTTCGCTTCCATCTGGTTCTACTGGTGGCTCCAAGGCTGCAGCGCTGGCAACTGGTGCTTACGCGCGTATTCGCACCCAATTTAATCAGCCTATTGGTAAGTTTGAAGGTGTAGAAGAAGCTCTGGCAAGAATTGGCGGCAATACATACATTTCTAGCGCCTTGTCTAAAATGACCGCGGTTGCTGTCGATCTGGGTGAAAAACCCTCGGTACCATCCGCTATCGCCAAGTACCATACAGTCGAATTAGCCAGGAAAGTTATTAGTGATGCTATGGATGTGCATGGCGGCAAGGGTATTATCCTTGGACCTAAAAACTATCTTGGGCGCGGCTGGCAGGGAATACCAATAAGTGTGACGGTTGAAGGTGCGAATATCCTCACCCGCTCAATGATTATCTTTGGTCAGGGCGCAATCCGTTGCCACCCTTATGTTTTAAATGAAATGGCAGCAGCTGCACTTACTGATGAAAAAGCCAGCCTGAAAGCCTTCGATAAGCAACTATTTGGGCATATTGGCTTTACTATCAGTAATGGCGTGCGCGCACTTATTTTAGGGCTCACCGGCTCCCGCCTAGCGAAAGCTCCGGCCGGCAATGATACTGCACGTTATTACCAACACCTCAGCCGCTATAGCGCAGCTTTTGCCTTTCTCGCCGATGCAACTTTATTAACTCTGGGAGCTAAACTAAAGCGTAAAGAACGCCTTTCTGCTCGTCTGGGCGATATGCTTTCACATTTATATATTGGCTCTGCAATTCTAAAACGCTTTGAAGATGAAGGCCGACCTGCCGCTGATCTTGATTTACTGCAGTGGTCAATGCAAGAGACTATTTTTCAACTACAAGAAGCCATGCGCGGTATTCTGGAAAACTTCCCAAATCCTGCTGTAGCTGTTGCCCTCAAGGCAATTGTTCTGCCTTTAGGGGCTTGGCAGAGACAGGCAGATGATAAGCTCGATCATAAAATTGCCGAATTACTGATGACTCCATCAGCCAGCCGCAGCCGCCTTTGTCGTGGGGTTTATACCTCCGACCGTAGCGGTAACCCAATTGGTAAAATGGAAACGGCCTTACCAATAATTATTGCAGCTTATAACGTCGAAAAGAAATATATCAAAGTTAGCCGAAGCGCGACTTTAGATGGCTATACATGGGAAGAAAAATTGCAGAGCGCCTTAAAGCAGAATTTGATTTCCAAGGAAGAAGCAAAAATTCTCAGGCAAGCGCGTGAACTGCGCCTAGAAGTGATTGCGGTAGACGACTTCGACCATCAGGAACTCAAAGCAGCCCAGCTTCCTAGACAAGAAAAAGCTAACGCTGCCTAGTACCCCACTATTCGACGACTTCCACTAACCATGGTGAGTCGTCGTCTTCTGTGTACAGATCCAACCTCGGCTGCATAGCCGGGGTCATATACAACTTGCCACTTTCAGCCACAACCAGAACGGCATCAAGGCCTAAGTCATGAGCAAGCTGGCGCCAATTTTGCAAGCCTGCAACCAACAAAGCCGTGGCTGCGCTATCTGCATCTATGCCCTCACTTGTAAGTACTGTAACGGAGCTTAATTCCTCTACCGGCCAGCCTGTGCGCGGATTAAGAATATGGCCATAGCGCTTACCCTTAAAATCAACATAGCGCTGGTAGTTTCCAGAAGTAAATACTGCTTCATCTAACTCAACCTCAAGCAATCCAATTAAACCTTCATTAGGATGGCGAACTGCTATCCGCCATGCAAATCCTTGTTTAAAAGTGTAGGCACGCAAGTCACCGCCAGTGTTTACTATGGCTGCAGTAACGCCTAATTGCTGTAGTTGCTCAGTAACTAAATCCACTGCATACCCCTTGGCAATCCCGCCAAAATCTAACTGAGTAGCAGGGTTTGTTGAGCACACTTGATTATCTGTAAAATACACATCCATCGCACTTGCTTGCAATGCAACAACGGCCTCTATTTCTGTTTTTGTAGGTGGTGGCGTAAGGATGGGATATTCTGATGTATGGAATCCCCAGAGGTCAATCAAGGCGCCGATACCCGCGTTAAAATAACCATCTGTTAGCTTTTCCACAGACTGTGAGCTTTCTATCAAAGTACGCAGGCGCGCATCGTAGGGCGCGCATTTTCCTTGCGTAAATGCCTGATTAATTGTCATCAGCATACCTGGCTCCCAGGGGTGCCAGTCGCGATGCATTGACCGTAAATTCTGCTGCACTTGAGCAAATATTTCATCCGCCCTAGGTTTTTCCACACCGGCAAGAGTAATATCTACCAAGGTGCCAAAAATAAAGAACTGGGCCTTCTCAAGTGGTTTTTTACAGGCACTGATACCCACAAACACCAGTAGCACTAGAATGGTTCTTATCGTAGCTGACATAGGTTTTTCACTTTTCTCCAGACAGCGATTCTACCTGATGTTAGAGTGAGTCCCAACCGCCATAGACGGTTGCTAAGACCACAAAGTCTATCTTTGCCAGAGAATACTCAGGTAATAGGACCTCTCAGCAGCATTAAAACCAAACGCTGGCTGATAGTATTCATCCAATAAATTCTCAACTCTACCCTCTAAATGAAAGCCGTTACTTAATGGGTATCCTGCGCGCAGGTTTACCAGTGAGTAACTATCCAATGTGGCGCCAAAATCTTCACGTTTACCACTGTAAAAAACTTCAGCTCCAAGCCATGCGCCATTGGCCCAATTACGATCTAGAGTCAGGCTGTATTTCTCATCTGGGCGCCGTAATAGACTATTGCCGGTAGATTTATCCTCGGTATCTTGGAAGGTGGCATTGGCACTTAACTGCCAGTTGTTGGCATTAAACTTATACTCAACTTCAATTCCATTAATAACAGCTTTATTGATGTTAATAGCTTGAAAATCCTCACCAGCAAATGAAATTAACTTATCAATATTGGTTTTATATGCGCTAAATCTCAGGTTCTGATTAGCAGCGATTTGCCAGCGCAAACTAAGCTCACTGGAATCAGAACTCTCAGCATCCAGGCCTGGATTGCCGGCAAACAAACCAAAAAAACCAGGGGAATATAACTCATTCATAGTTGGAGCACGAAATGCCGTTCCATAGCTGGCAACCAGTTTAAGATTACTGCCGAGGTGCACACCAGCCGCTGCATTACCAGTTAGCTCGCTACCATACACCGAGTTATCATCGTAACGCAGGGCAAACTGCAAATCGCTGTTGCCAGCCTCTAGCGTCAAACCAGAATAAGCTGCCAGGTTATTCCTGCTTTGATTATAATTTTCTTTATTGCGTCCGGATTCCGAATCCAGATCAACACCTAAAACCCAAGTTGCCTGCTGCATTTCCCGATTTATCTGCCAGTCAATCGAGCTGTGGTCACTAAGTAAATTAGAGCCACCATAAGCGGTTATTGTATCCAGCTTATCCTGCGTATAACCTAGGCTTATTTTTTGCTTATAGTCACAAGTAGTACAATAATCCCAGTTCAGACCAAAGACACTTTGCTGGGACCAAGACTGACCCTGGTCGAATTCGTTTTCGTTATCTGTATACAGCAGGCTGTATGTCAGCTGACTACTAGCGGTGGTTTCCAACGAGCCGCGTAAAGAAATATTCCAGGTATTAAAACCATCATCATCCGGGTCATAGCCGAAGCCATTTTCATTCTGGGCAGAAAAGCCATCACTATCACGCCAGCCAAGAGTGGCAGTAAAGGCACTGCGCTCAGCACGATAACCAGATGATGCGCTAATTTCCTGCTGACCATAACTTCCAATACCAAGCCGAATGCTTGTTTGCTCTGCTTGCCGGGTGAAAATCTGAATTACGCCGCCAATTGCATCAGCACCATAAAAGCTGGTTCTTGGACCACGCACAATTTCAATTCTCTCAATTTGTGCAAGCGGTAAGTTCTCCCATGCCAAGGCACCAGTATTAGTTGAGTTAACCCTTATGCCATCAATCAGAATCAGCGTATGGTTAGAGTTGGTACCGCGCATAAACAGACTGGTTTGTGATCCCGATGGACCCGAGCGCACAATATCAATACCGCTTTGCAGGCGTAACAATTCCAGCAAGTCAGGGGCTTGTGAGCGTTCTATTTGTTCACGATCAATAATACTTGCATTGGCTAGTGTGTCTTCAGCACTCTCCGCAATCCTTGATGCGGTGACCAGCATTGGCTCAGCTGCATAACTATCTATTTGGGAACTATCTGCTTGCGCAGACAAGCTTAAACAACAGGCGCAAGCAAGCGCCGTAAATTTTAATGTTCTATGGGTAGTTTTGTGCATGGAATCCTCCGTTTCGCTCACCCGCGAGTGGCGATATTACGAAGGAGGAGACAGTCAAAAAGACCGTGATCGCCCGCCGCGATTCGCCATTCAATAAATCAGGCCGGTCTCCGGACTCGCGGCGAATGTATATGCAGTACGCCTTCCCATGACTAATTATCACAGTGGCATTAGTACCGCTTACACCGCTTACCGTTGCGGGGGCAGTGCCGGATTCTAACCGGCTTCCCGTTTCAATGTCTGGTTACCCAGATCATCACCTGAAACAAATTCAACATACGAAATGCTGAGGAAGGGATTCTAGCATGTACAAGTATATTGTGTAAGGCAGGGGTGGGTTCAAGCCTACAATGTGCTTGATGTTTTATGAGTATTGATACCAATACTGGTGTTGCAGATTATGTTAGGGGTTAAGCGGCTCTAGGCCCTGCTCCAGAATTACATCTACGGCTGCTGCCAATAACATCAGGTCGTCGAATTCGTTGGCGCTCATTCGTGATGCTGTCCAGTCGTAATAATTTAGGCCACAAGCTAGCTCTTGTGAGTAACATAGACTCAACATCATAAAACTATCTCTTTCACAGCCCCCTAAGTTCATGCAGCTCCTGAGAGTCGCAATATCTATAGCCGATCGCAGTCTTAATTTCTCATGATTAGAAGAGCCTATTGTCGCCACCAATTGCCTTCTGAAACCCAGATCTCGCTTAAGTAACTGCCACAGAGCCAGTCTAGATATCGCCTGCACTGGTGAATTAAGTCGGCTCCGAAAATACTCCAGAATTTCATCATCTTTTGAGGGAGACCTAACAGCAGATGGATCCCAGGGTGAGCTAGCTAATTCCCCAATGCTCTTTAGCTCACGCTTTATGTCAGCATACTTATCCGGGTCAGAATTTAACAGCCAAGCTTCGCACTTGTCCTGAAAAGCTAAAGCTGCACTAACCTGCTGCTGACTTTTACCCTCCATATTTCTGTTGACGGGCTTAATACAATTCCCAAAGCTTTTAATATAAGAATCAAATGAGTAAGCCTCACTTGCAACATCTTTTATCTGGGTATTCGAGGCATCAGGAGTTCTAGTAATATTTGTAGTAGTTGCAACTCTTGTAGCTACGATAGCGGGATTCTCAGGTGAGATTTCCACTGCAAGCTTTGCATCTGCAATACCATCTTTTTCGCTATAGAAATTAAAGTATGTAAAGACAGCGCCTAAAGTAATAACTATGCCTACTTTCATCCTAGTAATTTTCATTATTCATCACAACTTTGCTCGATAGCAGAATTGATAGCCATTATTGCGCCTATCTCAAAGGTGCTGCTAGATCCATCAGGCCATGTGTATACCCATATGGTACCAGCCGCAAACTGTTGACCACAATCAACTATGCTAAACGGATTACCACCAGCTTCCGAAAGACAATCACTATATTCGCGATTAGCAGCAGCGCTACCTGCACGCTCACGATTAAATGCGTCAGAATTAGAACAACCTTCAATCTCACCAGAATTCGGACCACCACTACCACCACCCTCCCCACCTGAGCCACTACTACCACCACCGTCCATAATCATGCCCGCGCCTGGTGGGCGGCTAAAGCCAGCAATTGGGGTACCAGTAGCCGTATAATTGTCTAGCTCTACTTGATGATCATCGGCTGAAACCATAATTGGCGATAATATCAGAAAAATGGACGCAACAACGCCCAGTAGAAATTTATTCATAGCAAATCCTCTCTTTTAAAGTTTGTAGTCCATCTTCTATGGACTTACAGACGATACCCCCCCCCCAAGCTATTTTGTCAAGCACTTAACACTGATTGAGCACATATTGCACTGTGTTTGATGTTTGCTAAGTATTGATACCGGGAGAGTGTGCAGATTATGTTCAGATTGGGCAGTACTTTGCCGACTTGCTCGGCTAATACAGTATGTAGTTTATGGCTGGAAAAAGAATCTGTACCTACAACAAACCAGTTTCCAGCCGAGCTACTTCTGACATCATCGTGGTATTCCAGGGGGGATCGAATACCAGCTCGATGTCTACTTTATCTATGGTGGGAATCAGGGCTACTTTGGAGCGTACATCATCAATAATGATTTCCCCCATGCCACAGCCTGGAGCAGTTAGTGTCATTTGGATAAGAGCATTTCTGTGGCCGGGTTTGCTGCGTTCAAGCCGGGCTGTGTAGATCAAACCAAGGTCAACAATATTGACCGGAATCTCCGGGTCATAGCAGGTTTTCATTTGTGTCCACATCAGCTCTTCGACATCAGTATCGCTGGCATCAACGGATAATGTTGGTGGCAAGACTGGTTGTTTGCCAATTGCATCGGCATCTTCGCCAGCAATTCTAAATAGATTGCCATCAACGAACACCGTAAACGAGCCACCCAAAGATTGAGTTATATACCCAGGGGTTCCGGCAGGGATACTGAGATGATCTCCACTTGGAATCATCACCACATCGCAATCGCGTTCAAAACGAACGGGTTCTGAAGACTGGCTATACATAATTTGTTATCAGGGTATAAAGGTTTAAATTTGTGATTGCTGGTAGTTTTGCTCACCAACTCGTTCGATCAAGTCAAGTTGGGTTTCCAGCCAATCAACATGGCCTTCTTCAGAATCCAAAATTGCTCTGAGAATATCCCGGCTAGTGAAATCCTGAACTGATTCGCAGTGGGCTATGCCAGATTTTAGATCAGGTATTGCATCCATTTCCAGAGCTAGATCACCCTCCAGCATTTCCTTGGTGGTTTCACCAATGCGCAAACGTCCAAGATTTTGCATATTAGGCAGGCCTTCAAGAAACAAAATACGCTCAATTAACTGATCGGCGTGTTTCATTTCATCGATTGATTCTTCTTGCTCTTTATCTGCCAGTACATTCAAACCCCAGTCACGAAATATCCGCGAGTGCAGAAAATACTGATTGATTGCAATAAGCTCATTAAATAGAGCCTGATTGAGGTGTTCGATAACCTTAGCGTCGCCTTTCATATTACTATCCCGGATCTGGAGATTTTAAAGAATAGATATTATACGCCTATCAAGGCGCAGGCGAGAAAAAACAAAAATGACTGGCCTTAGATTAAACTACAACAACTAACTTAGGGTGTGATTCAAACGCGGTTGGGGATGTGTGCTGGCGTAGAATCTTCATGGCTTCCACTGCACATTTACCACAATCTGCAGCCAAACCAGTCGCAACTTGTAAATCTTGCACACTTTTAGCACCAGCGACTATCGCCGCCTGCACCATTTTTTCGTTGACCGCATTGCAAATGCAAATATACATTTTGATAAATACCAGTAGAAGCTACTGGTATTTAAATGCAAATGAGAACCATTGTCAAATACTCTTTGAAACTCATTAGATGATGAGCCTCTCAAGTCAATTCACGATATACTCAAATAAAACGTGAAATACATATGCTTTATGTCATGCACTCACGATATTTAATGGATTATCGTGAGTTTATGTTATTCTATAGCTAATGATTAAGAACTTCGAGACACTGCAAAAACTAAAGCGACGGTATTATCTTGCCGCTGATGGTAAAGATGCGCTAATCAGACTCATTGATGAAACAGAAGTTGCTGAGCAAGTTTATAACTCAAACGCCATAGAAAATAGCACGCTAAGTCTGGAAGATACGGAGAAAATTCTTTTACAAATTGACCTGGATCGATTTATTAATGAAAGGGAGTTATTTGAAACCAAAAACCTGGCCAGAGTAGTTGAATATATAAATAATAAGGCTACTGAAAAACAACTTTCTAAAGAATTAATCCTGCTATTGCATAAAATGTTACTTAGCAATATTCGTGATGACATTGCTGGAAGATTCAGAAATAGCGAGGAGTGGGTACGAGTAGCGAATCATATCGCTCCAAATCCCAAAGAGATTGAGGCACTGATGAAAGTAATGTTGGTTGATTACCACAGCAGTGACCAGTTAAATATTGTCAGCCGCATTGCCCAGTTACACCTTAGCTTTGAGAATATCCATCCGTTTGTTGATGGGAATGGTCGTATTGGCAGAGTGATAAATAATTATTTACTAATTCGCGCTGGCTATGTACCGATTAATATTAAATTTATTGACCGGGCATTGTATTACCAGGCTTTTGAAGAATTTGACAAGAGTGGGAGCATAAAAACCATGGAAACAATTGTTGGCAAAGCTTTAAGCAATAGTTACCACAAGCGCCTAGCTTATTTAGAGGGCAAGAAAATCATTACCCTAGCCGAGCACTCAAGGAATATAAAGACTTCACACTCCAACCTATTGAACAAGGCAAATCGGCAAACCATAGAAGCTTTTCTGGAAAAGGGAGTTTGGAAAATTGGAACCTAAATCCGCAGCTAATATCCCCATAGCCATTTCTTAATTGAGAATCTTATTTGCTTAACGGTATTGGACCGAACACGGCATCACCATTAGCAGCAAAATCAATAATGGTTGCCCGAGCTGCAACGTTCTGTGCCAGAGTTTCTGGGTCAATTTTATCCAAAGTATCATTATCAGTGTGATGCCAATCGAAATACTGGCTACCATCCTGGGCTACATCAACTACTGGCACTCCAACTTCCCGCAGGCGGCCAATATCAGCGCTACCACTGGCCTTACGGGTAAGATCTAATTCTATTCCCAGGGCTTTTAACCGCGCTGCCATTGCAGTTATTGCAGGCATGGCCTCTTCACGCACATTCACACGCAAGCTAAGGGCGCGGCCAGCGCCAAAATCAGCTTCATTGCCTAATACAAATCGATCTAACTCATGCGCGTGAGCTGCAGCAAATGCCTTGGCTCCGTACAAGCCTTGTTCTTCATTGGCAAATGCTACTACCCAAATACTGCGGCGGGGGCGCTTTGGTCTGCTACTAACCTGGCTGCTGCGGTTGTTATGGCAATTCCGGAGGCATCATCATTGGCGCCGGTACCCATATCCCAGGAATCCAGATGGCCCCCTACAACAACCACCTCATGCGGTACTACAGCACCGGTAATTTCAGCAATCACATTATGCGATGTATATTCACCCTTATAGCCTGAGCCAATTTCTAATAGCAGCTCAACCGGTTTTCCACGCGCAATGGCATGGCTGAGCAAGTCTGCATCTGGGTTGGAAAGTGCCGCTGCTGCAACAGGCTCAGTTGTTTGTGAACCACTAATGCTTCCTGTATGTGGGAAACGCGAGTTATCCGTACCTATTGAACGAATTAATAAAGCCACAGCACCTTTTTCGGCCGCCACAAATGGCCCTAGTGAACGAGCACTGCGCGCCGGCCCATAGCCCGAGCCATCTGGCTTACGCTGCATGCGGTAGCTGATATAGGCAATTTTTCCATTCAAGCTACCTGCTTTGATAGCTTTAAGCTCATCTAGGCTTTTAAATTCGACCACTTCTGCCTGGATCTTGCCGTCAGTGGATGGGCTGCCACCAAGTGCGGTAAGCGGGAAATCATGAGTGAAGGGCGATACCATTGATAGCGTTTCTGTACCCCTTACCCAATTTGGAAATGTAACTGGCTCCAACCAAACCTTATCAAACCCCAGCTGTTTGAACTTGCTTTGCATCCAAGCCACAGCTTCAGCATCTTTAGCCGTACCGGGCA
>CAZEFU010000037.1:0-10407 GCA_964511515.1 uncultured Wenzhouxiangellaceae bacterium | reverse complement strand
GGACTGGCAAGAGAGCAAAGCTGAAGTTGCCTATACCGGAGTTGAATACCAGGGATCTAATAATTTACGACTCGGCGTTGAATATCGATTTAGACGAGATGAGGTTGATCAGTTTGATCTACGCGCCTCGATCCCTATCAACAATAATTGGCGAGCTGTAAGCAGGTGGAACTATGACCTCGATGACACCGGCACCCTGGAAGCTCTTGCTGGATTTGAATATCGCAGCTGCTGCTGGGCCATTCGACTGATGGGGCGCAAATATTTACGCAACCGTGAAAGTGATATGCGTACTGGAATATATTTTGAATTTGAGCTCACTGGTCTTGGTGCGATAGGCCGCAAACCTTATGAGTTGTTTAGCGATAGAAAATTCTAAGCCGGTAAAATAACGAATTCTTACCAAAATACGGTTACAATAGCAGCCTCAATTGATTCAACTTACGAAGAACCCGTATGAACAAGAAACTCTCTAACAGATACACTTTAATGCTCGGCGCGATGCTACTGTCATTGGCACTAGCTCCAGCTGCTGTGGCACAGACCAAATCACTAGACAGCATTGTGGCAATCGTGAACGAAAATGTCATTATGCGGAGCGAATTAGAGCAGGCAATTGTTGGTGTCTCGGAGCGAATTGAACAGTCAGGCGGCCAAATGCCTGCAAGGGAGCTGCTGGAAAAACAGGTGCTTGAAAATCTTATCACCAGTAAGCTACAAACTCAGCGCGCCTTGCAAACTGGAATCCGCGTTAGTGACACAGAAATTGATAATTCATTATCACGCGTAGCCCAGAAGAATTCTGCAAGCATTGATCAATTACGATCTGCTATTGAAAAAGATGGTTTTGATTTCGCTGAGTTCCGGCAAACACTCAGAGAAGACATCATGCAGCAGAAACTACGGCAAAGAATTGCCAATAGCATGGTGACAATCTCTGAGTCCGAGATAGACCTATTACTTGAATCTCAGAACCTTGATGGAGGAGAGTTTCTGTTATCGCATATTCTCGTCTCCATTCCCGAAGGTGCCACCCCTGCCCAGCTTGCAGAGGGTTCAGACAAAATAGATGATATTTATCGGCGCCTGCAAGAGGGCATGGATTTCAAATCAGCCGCAATCTCATATTCTGAATCTCCAGAAGCTCTAGAAGGCGGCGAGCTTGGTTGGAGAGATTTAAACACCATCCCTCGCTACTTCGCTGAAGCTATCAGCCCATTGGCGGCCGCTGAAACTACTGAACCAATGCGCAGCCCTGCCGGATTTCATATTTTTCGGGTTGACGATAAGCGCGAACGCGGCAAGGTTATTGTGCGTGAATACCATGCCCGCCATATTATGTTGCGAGTATCAGAATTACTGAGCGCTCGTCAAGCCATGGATAAAATCATGGATATTAAAATACAGCTTGATGGTGGCGCCGACTTTGCAGAAATGGCCAGGCACGAATCTGACGATAAATCAACCGCAAACCTGGGGGGTGACTTAGGCTGGTTTGAACCAAATATGTACGGCGAAAGAATGCGCAGCACACTTGAAGGTCTAGCTGTAGATCAGATCTCAGAACCATTCCAAACTGAAGTTGGATGGCATATTGCCCAGTACCTGGGCGAGCGCGAAGAAGATCGTACTGCGGAATCTATTCGCAATAACGCGCGGAACCAAATAATGCAAAGAAAATCGGAACTGGAAGTGAATAAATTTATACGCCAAATGAGAAATGAAGCGTATGTCGAAATTCGACTGGATACCTAAAGCCAGCCCTGGTTTACGAAGCTTAAGTTATGTCTGAGCGCATTCCTCTGATAATTACAGCTGGCGAGCCAGCTGGCATTGGAGCAGAGTTAATCGCCCGATCTCTACTGCCTGGTTCTTCTTGCAACAATGATTCCTCGGCAGCTAAGTTAGTCCTTGCCGATGCCGGGTTAATTCAACGCGCAGCATCTATGCTTGGTAATAACAAATCTGATATTGAATCCAAGTTCAGAATTTATGAGTCATTTTCGGGCTACCAGCAAGCCGACATTCCGAGCTCGCAAGCAGCAATCTTGCATATTCCAATGCAAGTTAAAGAAACGCCTGGTGAATTAAACGTTCAAAATTCCCAATATGTACTGGCCACTATAGAAGCGGCAAGTAGGCTTTGCCTTAGCGGTGCAGTCGCCGGACTCGTAACCGGCCCCATCCATAAAGGAATTATAAATAGCTCTCTGGTAGGGGAAAACCGGATATTCAGTGGGCACACTGAGTACTTGGCGGCCTTAGCTGAGGTCAATAAAGTGGTAATGATGCTGGCTACCGAAAGCTTTCGAGTAGCGCTTGTTACCACTCACCTTGCTCTGAAAGATGTTGCTGCCGCAATAACGCGTCCAGCCCTCGAAGAAACTTTGCAGACCCTTCAACGTGAATTGCAAAATACTTTCAACATCCCATCTCCACGAATTATTGTTTGCGGCTTAAACCCCCATGCCGGAGAAGACGGTTATCTGGGAATGGAAGAAATTGAAATTATCAGCCCAGTATTAGAGAAGTGTCGCCAGCAGGGCATGAACTTATTTGGTCCGCTGCCTGCAGATACTGCATTTACTCAGGAAAATATTGCAGCTTGTGATGCTGTGCTAGCGATGTATCACGATCAGGGGCTACCAGTGCTAAAACACGCCGGTTTTGGTAAAGCTATAAACATTACACTAGGTTTACCCTACATTCGCACATCAGTTGACCATGGCACCGCGCTCGATATTGCAGGCCATAAACAGGCTAATCCCAGCAGCATGCAACTGGCAATAAGCACAGCCAGCAAGCTAGCTAGCTAGCAAGAGAAGAGGTACAGCTCATTGAGACATACTCCGAGGAAGCGTTTTGGTCAAAATTTTCTAGTTGACGAGCAAATTATTGATCGAATAATTGATTCAATTAATCCACTTGTCAGCGATACAATTGTCGAAATAGGGCCTGGTCAAGGCGCACTAACAAGACCAATACTGGCTAGTGGCTGCCAATTACATGTAGTTGAAATAGACCGCGATCTGGTGGCTAAAATGCGACTACATAACTTAGTAGAGCAACATGAGGAAAAGCGTTTTCACCTGCACCAAGCTGATGCATTGCAAGTGGATCTTGGTACTGTAGCTGGAGATGCCTCGTTTAAACTCGTTGGAAACCTTCCGTATAATATTTCTACTCCATTAATTTTTCACACCTTTAAATGGCGCCAACAAATTTCTGAAATGGTTTTTATGTTGCAACAAGAAGTTGTTGCAAGAATGGCAGCTAGCCCCGGAGATGGGAAAACATATGGCCGGCTGTCAGTAATGACTCAATACTATTGCATGGTAGATCCGCTCTTTAAAGTTCCACCGGAGTCTTTTTTTCCAGCACCGAAAGTTGACTCTGCAATTGTCCGTTTAATCCCACACAAAACCTTGCCTGTCCAGGTAAACAGTGAGGAAAGATTCGACCAAATCGTAAAAGCCGCTTTTGGAATGCGCCGCAAAACTCTCAGGAACGCCCTCAAAGCGGTACTGAGCACTGAGCAAATCATCGCCGCTGGCGTTGATCCAGCTGCTCGTGCCGAGCAATTAAGTCTCGAGAATTTTGCCGCACTCAGTAATATAGGTTAGTCTTCCTCACTAATCTAAATATGACTCACAAACTACAACAAAGAAGCCCAAGATGAATTCTGTAACTTTAATAAGAAAAATTCACCGTTTTGCAGCCCTGATTATCGGCACGCAGATACTTTTATGGACCGTTAGTGGAGTCTATTTCGCCATAATTCCAATTGATGAAATACGTGGCAGCCACTTAGCTACCCCAGCAGTTGGCTTTGAATCTGCGAAATTAACTGCCTTTGCAACGCCAGGCTTTGCCATAAATAAATTTATGACGGCTAACCCAGCGGCAGAAATCACCGGTGTTTCACTGCGACAATTGCGCGGTCGTGATGTCTACTATTTAAATACAAAGATAGATGGCACAGAAAGCAATCGTCTGGTAGATTCCCGCACCGGCGAGCCTCTGGAAATGATAAAACAACGCGAAGCTGAACTACTTGCTAGCCAAGCTGCCAAGTTCACCGCTAAAATCACCAATGTTGAGTTTATTGAGGCCGTTGAATCTGATAGTGAGTTCAAAGGCCGCCTGCTACCGATGTATAAAGTAAGCTATGACCACTCATCAAATGTAAGTTTATATATAGATTCCTGGACTGGAGAACTGGTTGCCACCCGCACTACTTTCTGGCGCGCCTTCGACTTCCTCTGGATGCTACACATCATGGACTACGATGAACGCAGTGACTTTAATAACAACCTGTTGCGCATATTTGCTATCAGTGCCTTACTCTTCGTAATCAGCGGTTTCGCCCTTTGGGTATTAAGCTCCCAATGGCTACGCAAACGCCGCACCAAAAAAATGTTAGCAGAAATGAAGTAACAAAACAAAATGGCAAAATGGGGTCAGAGTAAAGTGCCAGAGTAAACACGCGTTTACTCTGACACTTTACTCTGACCCTCCTTAATTGGTGTTTTCTTTTCTTATGTGTCTGATATGGCTAATTGTGTCCCAGCCTATGATTAATATTGCGACGAGGAGGATGCTTTTCAGTCCGATATTTATGGCTTTAATTAGATCTACACCAGCGTTAGCTTCATATGCTGGAGCACCAATTATAAGAGTCTGTGCAGCAACATATCCTAGAATTATAATCCAGATACTATTTGTAACAATTGTTATCAACCTCAAACGGTATGTCCACAGGTGGCGGTACAAGCGAACTATGCAAAAGCATAGATCGAAAATTAACATTGCTACCACAAGCATCCAAAACCAATCTGGTAATTGCACTACCCAATCATAAATTCCTGCATTATTGGCATCAACAACGATTGGAATTTTGATTACCTTAAATATCCATAACAACGCGATGGTGGAAATGCAGAAGTCGAATAATGTTTCGCCTCGAGATATTTTTTTACAACTATCAACCAAGCTTAAATCACTTGCTTTCCAATTATCTAACCAACTAGCTTTTTCTCCGCTTTTTTCTAATATTATAAATACCCCAAAGATACTGGCGCCTACCCATAAAAGCGCTTCTTGAAAAGAAAAGAAAACACTAAAGAATCTACCCCATACATTCTCGCTTTGCATTGCTGAGAATGCAGCCATGGCCACATGTACAATAATTGTTATTACTGCACCTATTTTTAGCGCAGAAATAAATGAATAATATAATTGCGGCCCGATCAAATATGCAGAGCTTTCCGCAGCTAGTTGCGTGGCATACTTCATCGGGTGGACTTTGTTAGTATCTAGAAATTCAGCTTCTGAAAGATTTGGATTCGCTAATCTCTTATCTGCGTAATCTTCTATTATTTCATCATAAATTTCTGCAAACATATCTTCACGACTCGCTTCTGGATGATATGAGACTACCTGGTATACGTACGCTTTTAGTAAATCCATTATTCTGCCGGCCCTAAAATTTCGTTAATGCTCTGGTTGAGTGTTTCCCACTCTTCAAGCAACAAACTGAGTACAGCAGTACCTAAGTCTGAAATCAGGTAATACCTTTTTTTACGATTTTGATCTTCACGCCACTCACTCGTCAATAAACCCTGTTTTTCAAGCCGCCTAATCAATGGATAAAGTGTACCTTCGTCAATACTTAGGCCTTTATTATTTAGGTGCTTACGTAATGAGTAGCCATAATGCTCTTCTCGCAACTCAGCTAATACTGCAAGTGGTAATGCACCACGACGCAACTCAAGCCTGAGTTTGTCTGTAATTTCTACAGCAGATTCATTGTTATCGCTTTTCATATACTGTGCACCACATAGTATTTGACATATACTGTACACCACATAGTATTAAATTGCAAACTGGTCTACTTTATCTTTGGTTTTTGATAGGTGGTTTTGCTCGGCTCACAATGCCTGTCCAACGGTTTACTGGTACTGATATTGTCTTGAATTACAGAATACGGGGACAAAAAAAACCAGCGCTTTAAGGTTGCGCTGGTCAGGGGTTGCCTGATTGCATATCCATATACAAACTTGTCAGGCTAGGGAATCTTCATCCGTAATTTTGTTAGATCATGTATAACTTAAAAATTAACTTGCAAGATGGTGCCAACATCGCCTTGACGGACTTCAATTAACTTGCCTCGAGGATCAAAATCAAGTATTGAATTACCAGCTTCTTCAGGGAAACTGAATTCTATCTCACCTTCAGCACCGCCCTCATCATTTTCAACAGTGATGGTACCGACAAGCGCTCCATCGACGAAGAGCCCGTAGTTGCCCAAAGGTAGATCTTCGATTTCCACCTCAAACTCAACCTCCGTCATTTCTTGATCTAACTTTACCTCTCCCTTAGCTGATTGGATGAGTCCAGTATTATTCATAACCATTTCAGTCTCGACATCATTAGCAAAAGGCGGGGCGCCGCTGGAAACAGGGTCAGGGTTAACAATAGATTCAGGAGTGAATACTACTCCAAATAGAACCGCTCCATTTTCCAGTACTTCGACTGCTTTATCGCGCGGATCGAAGTCCAGCAATATCTCATCTTGATCCGCAGGAGAGTCAAATTCAATATCGCCTTCGGTTCCACTGCCATCCACAATGACCTCAAACTGCCCACGAATTACCCCATCTACTCGGAGGTCGTAACTACCAACGGGAATATCTTCAACTTCAACTTCGAACTCTGTGGTGGTTGCGCTTTGCTTGAACTTGATACGGGCGTTGCCGTCAGGATATACACCCGTATTACTCATAAACTGCGTAACTTCATAGCTACTCTCGGTCACTTCGGTATTATCTGAAATTCCACCACTACAGCTAGAACCCTGAATCGAAGTCAGGCGCTGGACACGTACAATTCCACCGGTACCACTAATTGAATTAGGAGAATCGACAGTAGCTCCCGTTGGTTTGGGAGAGATATCAACGGTACCATTCTGGCAGTCATCAAAAGTAAACGATGCGCTGGCCAAAATAATTTCATTCCTGGTTTGGGGGTCGTTGTCCTGAAGATTAGTAACACCAGTGACAGTCATCAAATCCATAGATACTTGATTACCTTCCACATCACCCATTCCAATTAACCACATAGGGTTACCTGCAGTATCGTATGTATACCAATACACTACAGCCTGGGTAACACCACCATTCTGATTAATAACCTGAAAGTCGAAACCTTGACTCTCATGGTCGGGTTGTAACCACAGGCCTGTGAAGTCCTTAGTAATAACAACTGCTTGAGCTGGCATGGCTAAAAACATGAACAGCAATAAACTTAACAACATCGCTATGGGTGTTTTAATTGTTCTAGATTTATAACTCTTTTGGGTTTTCATATCAGTACTCCTGTACTTTAGTAGGTTAGTAAATAACCTCTCTCATTTAAATATCTTCTTTGGATACATCGCCTTCAAAATAATAAACACTTAAACCTGCACGCCTCACGGCTCCCTGTGCTGGCTTCTTACTGGTTTTCTCAAACATATATTCATCCGCCTCTACTACGCACTTTCTGCCGTATTCCTGAAGCTTTTCTTTGATATCATCAATAATCTCAATGGGTATGTTGTCGTTACTAGCTATAAGCTGTAAACGAGTCTCATCAGGACCATTACTTTGATAGATATTGTGATCTATGGTTTCCACCAATGATTTTGCAGCAAAGCCTAATATTCCAAACTGGTATAAGGTGTCTTCATCATTACTGGTCACAAAATATGCACTCTTAAGGTATATATCTCCGTTTGCAAATACTTCAATACTCTTAACTCGCTGCAACTCATCTTTGATCGAGCGTGGTGGCACGCCTCCAGAATAATTCTCAACTAGACTACTAAAAGATGGAGCCGGGCCATCAAATGCTAAATTTAATGGCTCACCACTCTTATCGCTGTACACAGGGTCATGGACCCAGCCATCGAGAACTCGAGAAGCCCGATGATATTGATCAACAGCGGTTGTTTCATGAGGGTGTGGGGACTTCATCATTCGATCAACCTCAACTCGAGAAAGCCCAGTTAAAATTGCAATTCTAGATTTGCTTTGCATTCTATCCGGTAGCTTGAACTCTTCCCGGGCGACTTCTGCATAGGTCCAGCGCAACCACACCGAAGCAGTTTTATAGGTAATGCCATTGCGCAGTAATATGCGCACAAGGGGGCGAAATATTTTCACCACGGCATTAGCAATTGCAGCTTTGACCCTGTTTGTATTTAATTCTGTCTTATTCATATTTGTAATATTATTTACAAATTACCTGAAATGCAAGCTTTATTTTATTTTTCTTCCTACCTGAAGAAATACCTAGAACCATCCAGCACTGATTTAACGGTAATTATTCTGGTTACATCAGCAAACATAACAGCATTGAATTTAAAACTGGGCAGACCCCAAACCTCAAATCACGCACAATCATGTTATTCTGATAGAAATCAGGCAGGAGCAGAAATAATGTCATCTGAATCAGTAGATTCTCAAAAATATCAAAGCTTTGCAGCGTTTTACCCTTTTTACCTCTCGCAGCATAGCAATAGAACCTGTAGAGCTCTTCACTTTGTTGGCTCGGGGCTGGTATTACTAGTGGTGGCCTATTCTTTCTGGTCAGGGCAACTCATGTTACTTTTATTGACCCCTGTTATTGGCTATGGTTTTGCTTGGGTAGGTCATTATGTATTTGAAAAAAATGTACCTGCAACTTTTACTTATCCTATATATAGCTTTATGGGCGACTGGATAATGTTTAAAGACATCTTATTTGGAAAAATTAAGCTTTAGCTTGCCAGTTTTAGTCTAATGAGTGCTATTGACCAATTAACAGCCAGTGAACTGGAACAACATTTGCGTTTACAGCAAATGAAACGACTGCCCCTGCTCTTGCTGGCATTAATGGCCGCACTCTATGTGTACTCTCTGGGCAAAGCTGATTGGTGGCTGTGGCTACATGCTTTTTCCGAAGCGGCTATGGTGGGTGCACTAGCTGACTGGTTTGCAGTAACTGCATTATTTCGTCACCCGCTTGGGATTCCTATTCCTCATACAGCAATTATTGCCAAGAGAAAAGATGAAATCGGTGCATCTATGGCCAGCTTTGTGGCCGAGAACTTTCTGCAGGCAGAGGTTTTATCAGCACGGCTTAGAAACCAAGATTTAGCCGCCTTACTAATTAATTGGTTGCAACAGTCTGCAAATCGGCAGCAACTTGTAAGTAATACGTTAGCTTTGGGCTCATGGGCAATGAGCATGATTGGGGAGGAAAGAGTTAGAGACTTTGCGCATCGATTGTTGCAACGCCAAAGTGCGCAATTTGATCTAGCCAAAGCTGCTGGTAAAACTCTCGAGTTTCTTACCAAGAATGGTCGACATCAGGAGATTCTTACCCAAACTTTACGTTTCGCCATTGTCGCCCTCAACGATAACAAAGAACGCATCCGCTCACGGGTACAAACAGAAAGCCCGTGGTGGATGCCTGGCTTTGTGGACGATAAAATAGTTGGGCAGCTATTGGGCAGAATTGAGTCACTACTATTTGAAATGGCTCTGGATCAGGAGCACGAATTACGCCAACGGTTTGATCTGCAACTCGAAAAACTAATAGTTGAGTTGAGTGAATCAGAAGAATATCGGCAATTGGGTGAAAAAATCAAACAAGATTTTCTTGAAAACACATCTCTACAAGATTACTTGCTGCAACTGTGGAGCGAGCTGGCCGATAAACTAAAAGCTGCCGAAACCGACCCTGAGTCTAAAATCCACAAGAGCTTGGACCAATTACTCCAGGCAGTAGTGCTGGAATTACAGAGCGATAGTGCTATGCGTACACTTGTCAATCAATGGCTTAATGCAGGCATAGTGCGGGTGGTTAGTGAGAATCGCGAAGCGGTTTCTGCGTTAATATCCGATACAGTGAGAGCCTGGGATCCAGCCACTACTGCACAACGAGTAGAGCTGGCAATAGGTCGGGATCTACAATTTATTCGGATTAATGGAACCTTGGTTGGTGGCCTGGTTGGTATAAGCTTGCATGCTCTCAATGACTTGGCAGGTAAATTCTGAACGCTTAAATTGCGGCCAGAAAAAGTTACCAGATATCACTGCTGTCCCGTTAACAATTCATGTCTCCAACGACTGAGTAACCGCACCTACGATCTATGGAACTAGCTTTTAGCTTGTTATCTATAGGGACAATAATGACCAGATATATGCCTGATCAGGGTTCGATCACATACCTATGCTGATCTATTTGATAGCGGCGGTTACCAATCTGCTCTGATTCTTCCCCGGCAAATACTGCGGACAAATCAGCAATAACTTTAGCGTTCTTAAGATAGTAGTTATGCCCAGGAAAATTATTAACTACAGCTGTACAATTTATCTGGCA
>CAZEFU010000036.1:0-10450 GCA_964511515.1 uncultured Wenzhouxiangellaceae bacterium | reverse complement strand
GGTATTAGTGTCTGGCAATTACTTATTTTGCTTGCCATAGTAGTGGTTATTTTTGGTACCAAGCGTCTGCGCAATATTGGCAGCGATCTTGGTGGTGCAATTAAAGGATTCCGCAAAGGCATGTCTGAGGAAGAAGATGACAAAGCCAGCGAGCAATTAAGTGCCGATAGCGAAGTTGATAATCAAGAAAATGTGCAGGAAAGCACGGCTTCTGATCCGCAAAAAGATAAATAAACATGTTTGATATCGGCTTCACTGAACTGGCACTGCTGATGTTGATAGGACTGCTAGTGTTAGGCCCAGAGCGCCTGCCCCGAGCCGCGCGCACTCTTGGGCTGTATATGCGCAAGGCGCGCAATGCATGGGGCAATGTTAAGCAGTCCGTTGAGGACGAGCTAGATGCCGAAGAACTGCGCAAGGCTTTAAGCCAGGTACAAACCGAGGTGAAGAGTACTGGTGATGAGCTTAAAAAGACCCTGGATGCTGAAGTTCCTTTAATACCTGAACCATCAGAGAAGAATCAAGCAGACAACAAAGCAGAAACTGGCAATGACTGAACCTGAACAGTCAGAAATAGATGACAAAGAGGAAATGAGCTTTATTGGCCACTTGGTCGAACTGCGCTCACGCCTGCTGAAAGCATCTCTTGCCGTGCTAGTGATTTTGGTGGTGTTATTGCCTTTTTCCGGCGAGCTATATTCAATGTTGGCGAAACCTTTATTAGCTCATCAACCAGCGGGCTCACAAATGGTCGCCATTGATGTGGCGTCACCATTTCTTGCCCCATTTAAGATGACATTGATGCTGGCATTACTGCTGGCAATTCCAATAATTACCTACCAGCTTTGGGCCTTTGTCGCCCCGGGTTTGTATAAGACAGAAAAGCGCATCACTCGCCCCTTGCTGTTCTCATCAACTATCCTGTTTTATACCGGCTGTGCCTTTGCCTACTATGTTGTATTTCCATTAATGTTTGGGTTTTTTGCCAAGGTTGCCCCAGAGGGCGTAACGGTGATGACAGATATATCTCGTTATCTAGATTTTGTGCTGACGCTATTTTTGGCCTTTGGCTTAGCTTTTGAAGTCCCTGTGGCAACTATTATTCTGGTGGCTCTAAAAGTAACAACACCAGATAAGCTAGCGGCTAAACGCGGTTATGTGGTGGTTGGTGCTTTTGCTCTGGGAATGCTGCTTACTCCCCCTGATATTATTTCTCAAACCCTGCTGGCAGTGCCCATGTGGATATTATTTGAGATCGGGATTTTGCTCTCCAGAGGCCTAATTAAAAACGCACCAGAAGCAAGCAGCAGTTAAAGCACCACTCTGGTTTCTTCAGTATAATCATTATCCTCTATCGCTGGTGACTGGTCGTTCTCGACTGGAGAGAAAATATCCCTCCAACAAATAAATTGCAGTACAAACAGAAAGGCTGTCAGATAGATCATTGTAAATACTCCTGGAAGCAAAGCTATAAACCCGAATAATGGTGATGCGGGCAAGATTGAAATCAACACCATGCCAAGCACTGTTAGAAGCAATATTGCTGCAAATATTACCAACGCGAGCCACAAACCCATCATGCCCAGTGCGCGCCAGTTAGCCATAGTTGCCTCAATACCACGAACGATTGCGCGCAGCGGTGAGCCACCACGAAAAACAAGCTCAGGTAGGCCTAACCAAAGCGCTAAACCAACTACTGTCATGTTTACTGCTATAGCAAACAAAAGACGCTGAAACGCATCAACTGGTATTGCGCCCGCTGCTATTCCTTCCTGCAGAAGGTGTAAGTCTGCTGCCACCCAGAGGCTGAACAATAAAGACACAGCAATTAACACCAAACCAAGATATATGAGCGGCTGGCGTAATTCAGTCTTCTGCCAAGCATCCAGTAAATTTATGCTTTTTGCAGGTTGCGCCCCTTGGCGCATGTTCAATTGCATAAATGTTGCCGCTATTCCCAGCAACAAACCACCTCGAAGCATGGGATCAAAAATTCCTATCACCATTCCCAATACTGGTATTTGCACTAGTGACCAAAGCAAAACTAGCAGAATAGTTGCTCTAAATAGCGACTTGCCATTACTACGCATAAAGACCCTGGCCTCTTGTAGCCATAGCTTGCCTTGGGCTGCGTCAATTACTCTAAATTGTGGTTCAGACATTACGTATACTCCCGTTAGCAGCAAAACTTAGGGCATCAGCAGACCACGGCACTGTGTTAGCAAAAGCCGCAGCAAGCTCGCTCGGGCTATCAATAACTTGCCACATATCCAAATGTTGTTCTGCCATAAAGCCCTCACAAACTGATTGCTCCAAAAACTCGATTAAACGAGCGTAATACTGGTTGGTATTTATCAAAATTATTGGCCCAAGATATTGACCTAAGCGCTTTAAAGTCAGCGCTTCAAATAGCTCTTCGAACGTACCCGACCCGCCTGGCAAGGCAACTACTGCATCGCCACGCTCTAGTAATAATTGCTTACGCATACGCATATCTTTTACTATCTCTTTATCTGTCAATGACTGATGCCCATGCTCAATTCCATCAAGAAAGCCCGGAATTATCCCATACACCTTGGCCCCTTCTGCGAGTGCTGCATCGGCAAGCTTACCCATCAGGCCGATACCGCCGCCGCCATAAATAATTCCACAGCCCATTTTGGCGATAACCTTGCCTAACTGCGTTGCAGCCTGATCATAGACAGGAGCGAGACAATTTGAAGCTGATGCATATACTGTTATGTTATTGATATTTTTCATATGTTTTTCTGAGCTTAATACTAGAACCGTCATATCATAATGTATCTCATGTTATTATCGTACATATTCTAGTCACTGGCTCAAAGAGAGTGAATAAAAATGAAAACCAGGCTTGCCCTTTTGCTTAGCTTTTTCCTGCTTGCTGCTTGTAGTAGCAAGCCAATCATAACAACCGACTACGATCACTCAGCTAACTTTGCTGACTATAAGACCTATGGATTTTTCGAGAGTCAGGGTACTGATAAGGCTCAATATTCAACTTTAACCACTCAGCATTTCAAAGACTCATTACGCCGTGAAATGAATAACCGCGGTTATGTTTATACAGAGACTAACCCTGATATTTTAGTTAATTTTAACGCCAAGTTATCCGATAAAATTAAAGTAACTAACTCCCCTTCGATGGGTGTCGGCGTAGGTTACCCAGGATATTATGGTTACCGTGGTGGACGTTATGCCGCTTGGGGTAGTTATAACTTCAACACAAGCAATGTATCTCAATATACCGAAGGCACAGTGAATATCGATCTGGTTGATCCGCGCCTGAAGCAACTGGTATGGGAAGGTGTGGTTGTTGGCCGGGTTAATGAGAAGAAGATGGCCGATCCAGAAAATGCAATCAATAATGTAGTAACTGAGATTATGGCAGCTTATCTGTTCACTGCAGGTAATGCCACTCCCAGAAGCTTCGAAAAATAAGTACTAAAATTATGTCAGCAGTTACGAAATTTACTGTAGTCGCTGGCTGATTTTTCTGCATGCAACAATCCAAATTCAATTTAAGCACCATACCTTTAACCTGGTTGTTGATAGCAGCCAGCGTAATTATTTACCTGCTACAAAGAACTGGTGCCGGCAATGTACTTGTTTACTGGTTAGCACTCTGGTCAGCACCAACACCAGAGGCATATTTGTTGGCTGATTACCCACAGTTCCAGCCCTGGCAATTGGTCACATCGGGATTTTTACATGCCTCCAATACACACCTGTTTTTTAATATGTTCGCCTTGTATATGTTCGGCCATCCGTTGGAGAGATTTTGGGGGCGTAAGCGCTTTACCATATATTATTTCACCTGCCTGATTGGCGCTGGCGTAATTCAGTTGCTGGTTACCTGGGGCAGTAGTCCACCAGTACCAACAATTGGTGCATCTGGGGCTGTCTTTGGCTTGTTGCTAGCATTTGGTGCGATGTGGCCGCGCCAACGCATTATGCTGCTAATCCCACCTATCCCGATTCAGGCTCGTTGGTTTGTTATTATTTATGGTGGACTACAATTATTTTTGGGTATCTACGATACTGGCTCCTCCATTGCATATTTTGCTCACCTTGGCGGTATGCTATTTGGTGCTATCTTGCTGTGGCAGTGGGGCTGGCGGCCATTGCGTAAATAAGCAATGAAACTACGCTTATCCCGCCGTACTTTATTGTTGCTGGTAATTATTGGTCTGCTAGCCCTCAATCGAGGCTTTGAGAAATATAATAGTGAGCCAATTGATGCAAGCAATTCAACGCGCTTGCTTGAGCAAGCATATTCACAACAAAGGTCCGACTTGTGGCTGACAATTCAAGCACGGGTTGTGAAGCTTCTTCCTGATGACCGCAAAGGTGATCGCCATCAACGATTTATTATTGATCCAGGCACAAACTTCACAGTACTGGTAGCACATAACATAGATATTGCACCCAAAGTGCCGCTAAGTACTGGCGACCTAATTACCTTGCGTGGTGAATACGAGTGGAATAACAAAGGTGGTGTACTCCATTGGACCCATCATGATCCAGGCGGTCGCCGGGATGGTGGCTGGATAGAACATAAACAACAACGCTACGAATAGGTTTTTCTTACACAGCCAGCCTTTTCCCAGGATCTTGGCGATAAAATAAACTTAATTGCTTGTATAATTCTGGCTCTTCAGCGCGCATCCATAAAGGGCGTTCAAAAAAATGCTCTGTTGTTACCGCAAAAAACTCGGCAGGGTTGGTGGCAGCATATGGGTCTATCCAGGGTTTTCTGCCCTGTTTGAGTTGTTTGGTTAGTTTACTAAATGCTTTTGAGAATACATCTGTCCATTCTTGTCTTTCCATATTGGCATGTAAAGGCGGCATGCCGTTAGCATTAGCACCATTGAGCATATCCAGCTTATGCGCAAATTCATGCAAAATTACATTCGATCCCTGCCCATGAATTATAGCCCCAGGCTGTGCATCGGACCAAGACAGTATCAGCGGGCCTCTGCCCCATGCCTCGCCTCCCAGGCCTTGACCAGCAGCATGAACAACACCGTACTCATCAACACTCTCACGACCAGTAACAAAAGCCTTGGGATAAACAATTACCTCATGCCAGCCCGAATAATAATCCATATCTAAATACAGAACTAACAGACAAGCCTGGGCTGCGATATGCAGCAACATTGGCCTATCCAGAACCAAACCACCAGCAGGCGTAATGGCTTTGTCATCCAGAAACAATGCTGTCAGCTCTCTGAGTTTTTTTATTTCTTCTTTATTCAGAGACTCCAATGCTGAGGCGCGCGCAATAGTGCGCTGCCACAGTGCGGTATTCAATGGATGGCTACGAATGATTACATCCCGCCACCAGTCTTTAAGTTTACCCATGGATTATTCCGGGATTATCCTTGCCAAATAAAAAAGGCACGCCGATTAAAGCATGCCTTCTGTTTGTATCTCAATGAATATTAACCAAGAACAAATGTTACTTTCATCTGCACTCTATATCCAGTGATATTACCATCCTCATCACAAACAACTTTCTGGCCTTCAATCCAGGCACCACGAACATTGTTCAATGATTTATGTGCTTTCTTTAAGCCCTTTTGAATCGCATCTTCAAAGCTTTTATCCGAGTCGGCCATAATTTCGATTACTTTAGCTACTGACATTTTATTTCCTCTTGTTTATCAGGGCTTATAACTATACATCAATTCGATTCATACAGAAACCGCTATTAAGCCAAAATTGATAAGCTGTGACAGCACAACTACAGCTAATCGTTGATCAATGAGGATTTAGCAAGCCATCTGCAAAGTTGTATGGGTTGCCGAGATAAAGATACAAAGCACTATCACCATGGTCTGCCATTCCATAGCCAAGATATATTGCACCTAGTGGAGTATCTGCACCAACGAAAATACTACCAGCGGTGCGTAAATTATCAAAGCCAATATCTTCGCTACGTTGCCATACATTACCGGTCTCGAGCGAAACACCAGCAAAAGCTGATAAAGCCTCAATCCCACCTAAATATCTGAACCAGGTAAGGCTGGCGAAGCCATAATGTTGGCCAATCAATTGGTTGGTAACAAGACCCGATAGCTGCCCGAAACCACCGAGCTCAAAAGCACGTTCTAATGGGGATGCATTATCAAAACTATAACCTCCACGCACGCGCCAACTCAAGGAGCCCCTACCCCAGGTTCTGGCACCTATAACTGAGGCAACCATTTGCTCATAATCAGAACTTGAACCTAGGTTCTCGCGTGCCAGGCGATAACCAAAAGCCAAATAGTGACCTGAGCGCGGGAATAGATAACTATTTAAAGAGTCATACTTAGCCCTGAATGTTAGTTCTCCAAGATCAAATTTCTCTAGCGGTTGAACCAGTAAGCCAGATAGAACATCCGTCTTTCCATTTGCTCTTTCGTAGCCCATACTAACTTCACCTAAAGTACCAAAACTTCGACCTAAGCCAATATACATGCCCAGGTTCATCAATTCCAGCTCAGCCGCTCTCCGGTCATCAAGGAAAATGTTTAATTTACGTTCCTGGTATTTGAGAATTGGGTTCACATAATAATCACCACGCATATCAATTGGCTGAAAATAGTTGGCCGATATGCCAGATTTTTGCCCAAGAGAACCATCGATTCTTAAATTTCCACCGCGGCGGTTAATCGAGGTTCGCTCGTACGCAAGTGCTAAAGTAAAGTCATTATTACTGGTGGAGTCATAGGCTAATTGCAAACCAAACTGCATAAAGTTTCGTCTCGATAAACTCTGATGCGCAACTACTTCCAGGCCAGTTTCGCCTGCATCGTTATGCACAAAGTCCCAACTCACCGAATCAAATATACCCAAGCCATAAAGCAGGTTTATATCTTCTTCGAGTCGTTCAAGATTAAGTTTCTTGCCAACTTTAGTATGAATCCGAGCGCGCAAGAACTCATCGTCAAGACGCGTATTGTTAACCAGATTAATAAAAGCGATAACTGGTTCTGTCAAGTCGGTGGCTGTTTGTTGTTTACCGTGGCCAGCCAGAGACCGAGTGCTTACCCAATTCTGCAGAGCATTCTTGGTCAACTCGTAAGCTATAGGAATCCCTTCAGGGCCAAGATCAAATGAGGCGCTGCCTATATCACCGAGCTCTGGGCGTAGAAGCAGGTCTTTTGCAGTTAATGTAGCGATGCTTTTTTCGGTATTACCCCAAGTAAGAAATGTCGATATTTGCTCGGTTACTGCTAGTACAGAACTAATTTTATCAACTTCCATCAGACCAGCGCCTACATTCACCGCTATCACGATATCTGCACACATATCGCGAACTACATTTACCGGTAAGTTATTTACCAAGCCGCCATCAACCAGCAGCATTTCACCTTTGCTTACAGGTGAAAATACACCAGGAACCGACATACTCGCTCGCATCGCCTCAACTATACTACCGCTACCAATAACAACTTCTTTACCAGTTACCAGATCAGTTGCAACTGCCCGATAGGGGATTTTGAAATCATCAAAATCCCGCATATCTATTGCGTTTAAATTTATTCTGGAGAGAACAATGTTTAGGTTCTGACCACTTAAAGCACCCAACGGTAATCCCAGCTCGACACCATTGATACCTAATCTACCGCTATGAGCAGTGTAAAGCTCTCGCTCTTTCAACCAAACCTGTTTATTTCCCCTGGTTGTTGCATCACTCAGGGCAAAACCCCAGTCCATATTTGCAACAATCTCTTCAATTTCATCGGGGGAATGGCCAGCAGCATATAGGCCACCAATTATGGAACCCATAGAAGTGCCAGCAATGCAATCAATCGGGATTTGGGCCTCCTCAAGCGCACGCAAAACACCAATATGAGACACCCCTCTTGCGCCGCCCCCACCCAGAGCCAATCCAACCTTAAGACGGGGCTCATCTACTTTGGATTTAATATCAGTCTTAGCCTGAGAATATATCGGTGAACTTACACACAGCAATAATAAAACTGATAAAAAAGCACTTATCCAGGAAAGATTATATTTATTTCGATTCATTAGAAAACAACCTGCAAGCAAAGCTTTGTATATAATGCCAGTTAGAGAAGGCATTGTCAGCTAAACCTAGGCTGCCATTTCTGAGCAGAACGACCTTAGATTCAAACTGCGAAATGACTTTGTATTTATTTCGGAAAACAGAAAGGAAACTATTATGCGTATTAAATTAATTCTAATCCTTGCATTTGTACTGCCTGGCCTGGCAATTGCAGACTGTAGCGAGTCCACCTTCACAGAAACCCAAACTGTTTGGGTAGATGCGACTTTTGGTTTCCGCAAGAAGGGCGGGGCCAAAGGAATAAACAAAACCCATAAGAAAATGGAAGCCGAAGGTTGGTGCTTTAAAGACTTTGAACTATATACTGAGAATGGTGATCTAGAAGGCTTCTTTCTTACATACACAAGGGTGAAATCTAATTCACCAGCAGCAGTACCACCATCTGATGATTAAGTTATAGGTTTTATACCAAGTTTGAAGTGCCAATGCATTGTTATATATATAAATCAGCAAAAAAACTAGATACCTACATCTACCTGCCTGTACCTTGGGCTGATGCAGATATCCCAGATGAATTGAAAGCTCTTTTTAGCCCGCCGCAACTAGCTATGGAGCTTGACCTTAATGCTCGTCAGAGCTTGGCTCGGGAAGAAATCTCTGAGGTAATAGATGGCCTGCGTACGGTTGGCTACTATCTACAGGTTCCCCCAGCCCAAGTTGATCTGAGTTTATGAGAGTTAAACAGATGCTGCCCGGCTTGATGCTTGCTGGATTAATTACCCTACTGGCTTTCGCACTAACTCAATTACCAGCACTAAAATCATTAGGTTTTAGTCCCTTGGTAATCGCCATTATTTTAGGCATGCTTTACGGTAATACCTTCTATACACGCCACCACCAAAGTTTTGAAACCGGGTTGAAATTCTCCCAGGCAAAACTATTGCGCCTAGGCATTGCCATGTATGGCTTAAACATAAGTTTTACTGCAATTGCTGAATTGGGAATGGCCGTGGTGTGGCTGGATATAGTAGTGATTATTGTGGTTATGTTGATGGGTATGTTTATCGGGCGTAAGTTATTGGGGCTAGATCGTTCGATGGCGGCGATGGTCTCTATCGGCGCTGCAGTTTGCGGCGCTGCCGCGGTACTTGCTGCCGCACCAATTACCAAAGCTAGTTCTCAGAAAGTATCAATGGCAGTTGCAACAGTTGTACTGTTCGGTACTATATCGATGTTTCTGTATCCAGTAATCTATCCCCTGTTGCCCTTAGCGGATGCAGCCGCTTATGGTATTTATGCCGGCTCCACTATCCATGAAGTAGCTCAGGTTGTCGCCGCTGGCGCTGCTGTAAGCCAGGAAGCTGCCGATACCGGGGTAATCGTAAAACTTATTCGGGTAATGCTGCTGGCACCGTTGCTGATAATCATGGGAATTTGGTTACGAGAAGCGCGCTCAGAAAAGCAACCACTATATATTCCCTGGTTTGTGTTCGCCTTTATTGCTGTTACCGCAATCAATACCTGGGTGAAGATACCAGCCGACCTGCATCAGTTTCTAGTTACAGCTGACCTGGTGTTTTTATCTATGGCAATGGCTGCGCTCGGGGTAGATACCAACTTTCATAAGCTCAAAGACCTTGGTCCCAAGCCACTGATTCTGGCGCTGGCTTTATTCCTGCTATTACTCGTTGGTGGGCTATTCCTTAACCTGTGGATGATTCCAGCACCTTAATTATATTTTCCGGCAATAAAAAACCGCCATAAAGGCGGTTTCTCATAATAATATTAGCAAAGCTACCTTTGTGTAGTTGCCACCGAAACACTGTCAATTCCGACAATATTGGCGCCATCAAGTACATTTACCATAGCTTCTGCTTCAGAATCAGGGTGCATTGCCAGAATCATCATAGAATCAGGCTTGGCTGCATGTTCGCGCTCAAGATTAGCCCGCACTGCGTTTGGCTCAATAATACGGTTATTGATGCGAATAATGCTGGCAGAATCGATTTTCACCACAATTGGCAGCTTGTCTTTATCAAGCGGCTCGGTCTTGCTCTGTTGTGGACGCGAGATATCCAAGCCTTTTTCTTTTACAAAAGAGGTAGTTACAATAAAGAAAATTAACATAATAAAGACGATGTCGAGCATCGGGGTAATGTTAATTTCAGCTTCTTCTTCAGTACGATGTCTGCGTTTCATTCCAATTCCTTTCCAAATCATCT
The DNA here is from genome assembly GCA_964511515.1 of uncultured Wenzhouxiangellaceae bacterium. Taxonomy (GTDB): domain Bacteria; phylum Pseudomonadota; class Gammaproteobacteria; order Xanthomonadales; family SZUA-36; genus SZUA-51. The sequence continues at coordinate 190 of CAZEFU010000036.1, read as the reverse complement.
TGCCCAGACCGAAGATAGGGCTACAAGACCAAACAGACTAACCCAAACAGGATCGTTTGACCAGTATATGAGCTAATTTCTTCTCATTTAACCAGTAAATTTATCGACTTTCTATACGCTTAGCTCTTTTAGTTTCTTTAGCAGCCATTTTTGGCTTGTCATCTTGCCGATAAAGTTCGGCCGATGCCAG
>CAZEFU010000035.1:0-10535 GCA_964511515.1 uncultured Wenzhouxiangellaceae bacterium | reverse complement strand
AGCACTATGTGCGGAGAGCTGGCCCTGTTCCAGAAAATGGTGCTCTAGTTGCTCAGCCAAGGGTTTAATGTTTTCTGCCATTCCACTCAGTTGCAATGGGAGTAACTGAAATGCCCCAACTGGTAGGCTGGTATCAGGTTGCATCTCAAGCTGTGGCATCTTGCCCTCGTGGGCACCGAAGGCTAACAACCTAGCCTGGAAAGCTTGGCCGCTGTAGCTCGCCTCTAATAGCTCTGAGAGCACCCGAAACAGTGGCAGACCAGGCCTAAGTAATTGGCTCTGATCGTACATGGCAGCACTAAGAGTGATAGCCGTTTTTCTTACTGTTGGCTGGATAGTAGTGAGGTCTGCCGCTAAGTGTGCCAGTAATTGTTGCCCCGTGGATTTATCAAAAACTATCGACTGCTTTGTTATTTGCTCGGCCTGATGCTCTATTGCCACAAACAACGGCAAATGTAATAACTCATTATTGGGGCTGCTTTTAGAACTATGCATAGGTTATGATATTTACATGGGAAAAAACTCTACAAACTGGAACTGGTATCACTTTGATGAACTAAGTACGCGGCAACTTTACCAGATTATTGGCCTGCGAATTGAAGTCTTTGCTTTGGAGCAAAATTGTGTCTATCAGGATCTTGATAATATCGACCAACAAGCTTGGCACTTAGGCTACTGGCAAGATGATACGCTGATTGCATATCTGCGCTTATTGGCAGCGGGGGTAAAATATAAAGAACCTGCTATTGGCCGAGTAATTACGAAAGCATCTCACCGCGGTTTAGGTTTAGGCAGAGAGTTGATGGAAGTCGGTATCGTGGGTACTGAGCAGCGCTTCCCTGAGGCTGGGATAAGACTCTCGGCGCAGAAGCATTTAGAAGATTTTTATTCAACTCTGGGGTTTATCGCAGAAGGGGATATATATTTAGAAGATCAAATACCGCATATAGAAATGTATAAAGCCCCGTAGTCCGGGCTTTATATTGTTTGCTAGTTGTTCTGCTTGCCTTAAAAGACCGAGAAAGAAGAACCGCTAGAACCAGAACCACCAATGCCTCTGCGGCGGCGTCTACGCATTCTTGAGTGTAGTTGCTTACGGCGATTCGCAAGCCAGTCGCCACGTTCCAGATTTTCAGCATCCTCAAAACCAATTCTCATGCCTTCGGCAGCGCGATAAACTCGGAAGTCGCGGTATGCGGTAATTTCGTGCTCTAACTCTTGAGTTACTAACTCAATCATAATGGCATCATCTAGGAAGCCAAGACCTGGAATATCGTCAGGAATTAAATCTTCTGGATCAGCGAAATACGATAAGGCATGCAGTACTCGTTGCCGATCTTCCTCATTCATGCCCCAACCTTTATCTTGCAACATAGCAATCATGGTTTCCAGCCTATTGATGCGTTCCCGAATAAACGCTGGCGCATTAGAAGCGCGCACATCGATTAGTAGCTGACGTGACAAGTTGATAACTTCGTCTTCTGCCATGGCCTCGGTTTTGTCGCGGATCTTTTTCATTACCCCACGGAAGTGGTCTAGGTCTGAGTTGCTTAATTCAAAGGTAATTTCCATTAATATTTCCTCATTTCCTTTACTTGGGCTTCAGCTAATACGTTTGCTTATGAGCAATTGACGAGTTGTTGAAGCAGTGATTGCTGTTTGCTTAGTGACCTTGATTCCCGGTGGCACGATCATGGTTTAGGCGGGTATTGCCAGATATACCAGCTAAGCGGTAATGGCCAGGTTTTCCGGGAACTGCAAATACTTTGCCAGCTTGTTTGAAATCTAAGCCTTTGTTCTTGCTGCCGCTTTTGAGCTCACCATTAAGCTGATAATTTAGGTTATTCACATTAGCATTGCTCAGGCTCTGTAATAATTTCACAGCTCCTGGATTAGGCGTGCTTTTCCAACTGATTTGCTCAGTCCCCCGACCATCTAGGCTCAGGCTTAGCTGTTGCTTGACTCTAAAAACATCATTTCCTTCGAGCTTGAAGTCAAAAGTAATTTGGCTGTCTGGCATAGAGTCGAAATTAATATTGCGGACTTGTAGCTGAATTTGTAGTTGCTCTCCCTGAAACTGGAGATCGGCTATAAAAATTTGTGGTGGCTGGTTGTTTATTTTTCTTTCGCCACAGGCTTGTAGAAGAAAAGCTAACAATATGCACAGGCTGATTTTCTGGAGCTTATTTTTCATAGTGAAGGCATTTTACCCAATGTGGGGGAGATTTGCTGATGTATGTTGTTTGTGGTGTTCTTTTCAAGCAAATATTACTAGCTAGTGAACAGGTATGAGCATAGTTGCAGCCCTCCTCGGAGGGCTGGTTCTGGTCTGCAAGAGCACTTATTTGATTGCTAGGTCTGCGTCTGCCAGCACCTGCTGCTGCTAATAAGTTTTCAGTGTACGGGTGACAGGGGTTGCTAAACAAAGTTTGATTATCTGCTTGCTCGACTAACTGACCTTGATACATTACGCCAATTGTATCGGCAATAAACTGTACTACAGCTAAGTCATGGGAAATAAATAGCATTGTAAAGCCAAGCTCAGATTGTAAATCAGCTAACAAATTCAGTATTTGTGCCTGAATTGGGGCATCGAGCGCAGACACAGGCTCATCCGCAATCAAGAACCCAGGTCGGCACGATAAGGCTCTAGCGATCATCACCCGCTGTTGTTGCCCACCTGAGAGCTGATGTGGGTAACGGTTTTTTAGGTTTTCACTAAGGCCAACCATTTCCATTAGGTTTTGTAATTGTTGTTGGCGCTGAATATGTGTGCCATGAGTATGTAAGGCCAGTGGCTCAAGAATTATCTCAGCGATCTGATGGCGCGGGTTCATAGCTGCTTGCGGATTCTGGAAAATAATTTGCATATCCCGGCGCTGCGCTCTTAAAGACTTCTCATCGAGAGAATAAATAGGCTGACCATCGACCACCACTTCTCCTGCATCAAGAGAAATAAGCCTTAAAAGTGCTAAGCCTAAGGTGGATTTCCCACTCCCAGATTCACCAACCAAACCATAAGTAGTACCAGCGGGTATATCAATACTCAAATTATCTAATGCCAGTTGGCTAGGTGCCCAGAATTTTCTTAAACCACTGGCTGAGACTCCCATTGCGGATTTATTTTGCTGCATTTGAGTGCTCTGGAATTGGTCGCGGATTAAAACAGGCAAATCTATGCAAAGGGTCGACATCATGATTTAACGGTGGTGAATGCTGTTGACAATACTCATCATTAAATGCGCAGCGATTTGAAAATGAGCATCCTTGACTTGCCTGACTAGATTCCACCTCGCCTGGTAAGGTGATCATTAGCTTAGGCCTTTGCCGATGGACTTTAGGAATAGCAGCTAATAGACCAGCGCTATAGGGGTGGCGAGGGTGGTCAAACATTTGTTTGGTTGGCGCGGTTTCTACTATTTTACCGGAATATAAAACCTGCACTTGCTGGCAGATTCGCGCAATAGCAGTCAGGTCATGGCTAATTAATAGTATTGCTAGTCGTTGTTGCGATTGTAAGCGTCCTATCAAATCTAATATCTGCAGTCTTGTCTGTGCATCTAGGGCGGTAGTTGGTTCATCGGCAATTAGTAACTTTGCTTGTTTTGCTAGCGCCATTGCGAGTAAGACTCGCTGCTGCATGCCCCCAGATAGCTGGTGTGGGTATTGTTTGGCTACAGACTCTGGTAGTTCGACCAAATTTAGAAGTTCTTTGAGTTTATGCAGTTGTTCTTGCCGGCGTCTTAGCCCTTGGCGTTGAATCACCCGCGTAATTTGCCTGCCCACTGAAATTACCGGATTAAGTGCGGTTTGAGGGTTTTGAAAAATCATCGCCAACTGGTCCCGTACTGAACGAGAGCCTGCTGCATGGTGTAGGTCAACTTTTACACCATTGATCAAGATTTCTCCCTCCCAGGTACAATCTGAAGGTAGCATTCCCATTAAGGCGAGTGCCAGGGTGGTTTTACCACAGCCAGACTCACCAACTAAGCCACAGCTCTCGCCTGCATGTATGTTTAGGTTAATATTTTGCAGTGCAGCAAAAGACTCACTACCTCGGTAATTAATACTAAGGTTTTTAATTTCAACCAGCAGCGTCACTAGCTAACACCTTGGCGTGGATCAGTGCGAGATTGGAGTTTATCGGTAATAAGGCTAACAGAAAAAATCAACATAAAGAGCAATGTTGAAGCGCTTATGAAATTCCAGTAATAACCGCTAATTACTTCCTGTGTGCTTTCAGCAATCATTAAGCCCCAGCTAATACTGCTGCTATCGCCCAGTCCGAGGAAGCTAAGAATCACTTCTGCTTTGATTGCTGATATAAATATCAAGCTCATCTGTACTAACAGAACTGGCAGTAAGTTAGGAATAATATGGGTTTTTAGAATTCTCAACGGCGGCAATCCAATTGCCTGTGCGGAAACAATAAAGTCTCGTTGCCGCAGCCGAATAACTTCAGCGCGAATCAGGCGGGTCATCGCAGTCCAGAAGGTAGCTATCATGGCCAACTCCATCGACCAACTTAACTGCTGGAAAGCGTAAGCCACGGCTGCAACAAATAAATAAAATGGAATGGCTTCCATGAGTCCAGTTAGCCATAGGATTGTTGCACCAGGCCAGCGCCCAGCATACCAACCTGAGATTAAGCCTAGAAAACCCCCAATAGCTCCACTGACTACTGTAACCAAAATGCCAGTATATAAAGAATTCAAACTTGCCTGGAGTGCGCGTGCGGCAATATCTTGGCCCACCGCGTTAGTACCAAGCGGGTGCTCGATGCTGGCTCCAGCGTAACGCTCAGTGCTGACAACTTGCCAGTCTGGCAGGGGGTAGGCGAGCATAATTAACAAGACCACAAGAAATGCTGCCAGCATCACTGAGCCAAGCTGTAGAAAAGATGTGGTGTTTCTTTGTGCTAGTTTGTTAGTGTCAGTGAAAATCATAATCGGCTTCTAGCAGCCGTTGCTGAGGTCGATATATTCATCGGGTAAGCTGAGGAATTTGAGATTCTCGGATCAATTAGTGGATAGAGAAGGTCAACTAGCCAGGTGATAAAAATCACCATAATGGCAGACAAAGCTACTATTGCATTTAGCATTGGCTGGTCGGCATTTACAATAGCATCGTAGCTTAGTTTGCCGACACCCGGGATCCCAAAAAAGCTCTCCAAAACCAAAGACCCTGAGATTAATATTGCTGGTAATGAAAATAACAGACGGGTTACGACAGGGATCAGGATATTTGGAAGTGTTTCAGTAAATAAAATAGCCACAGGCCCTGCGCCATAGGCTCTAGCAGTACGCACATAGTCTTGCTCCATTTCATCTATTAATAAGGCGCGGTAAAAACGCAGGTTATAAAATAGAGTGGCAAAAATCAATGCCAAGCTAGGAACAGTGGCATAGGTGAACCAAGATGAGATGCTATCAACCCGCCAACCTCGGCTAGGAAATAGGTTTAGTCCTTGAGGTGTTGATAGCCACAAGGAGAGCACAAACACTACAATGATAAAACTAATGCTGACCCCAATCATTGAGAGCGAAGTAAGTATTCAGTCTGGCCACCTATGTCGGTACCAGGCGGTCACCATTGCCAGCACCATTGCTAGCAAGTTGCCCAATAGGAAACCCGGCAGGAGTAGCGATAAAGATACAGGAATAGTTTCGGCCAGCAGTGTGGTTACTGGTTTGCCGCTACTTTCAGAGCGCCCAAGATCCAGGCTGGCTAGTTGCTTTAGGTATTTTCCATAGCGCTGAAGCAGGGGTTGATCGTAACCCAGCTGGGCGCGTATCTCTTGTAATTGCGCTTGGTCAGGGTTCTTGCCTGCAATCGCATAACTACGGTCTGGGCCCAAATACACCATCAGCATAAAGCTGATAAAGCTCACCCCTAATAAAAGGCTGAAACTGTAAAGTGTTGTGCGTACCAGATTTGGCAATTAGCCTCCCGTATTATTAAGTAGATTTAGAAGCAGGCGTTAATTTATCTCGATAGCCTTATCTACAGATGCAAAACGGAGAAAATAACCACCGGTAAAGGCCCGGTCAGGGACTATTCTGGCACGCTTGTTCCAGATAAATACTCTGGTTCTTGCAAGCCCAGTAATACTCGCGCAGGCATCGGTGACTATCTGATTTAGCCGCTTAAACATCTGTTGTCTCTGCGCAGATGGTAGCATGTGACGGGATTGTTGGAATAGTTGATCATACTCTGGATCGTTAAAATTTGACCGATTAGCTCCAGGAGTCCGGTTTGGGCTATAAAATAGTTGCAAAGTGTCACTGGCATCTGGATAGTCCATCTCCCAGCCACTGGGAATAATATGTACAGTGTTTTCATTCAAAGCCCGCATAAAATCACCAAAAGTAGCGAAGCTGCGGGCGCGTATTTTAGTCGCAGGATAACCAATATCCACCATAAAGCCGCGGAATTGCTCAAACATCTGACGCTCGGTGATTGAACTGGCGAAGCCATAGATCAATTCCGGTAAATTGTCTGCATTCCAGCCGTGTTGCTGCAGTAACTCTTTGGCACCACTTATATCTCGCATGATGGAGTCAGGGGCCAAGCTGTGATCATACTCTGGCACTATGGGTGGGATAACCCCAGCGAATACAACGCCTGTATTGGCTGAGAAAACTGCATTTCTGGCCTCCCAGTCGTAAGCTTTTCGTAACGCGCAGCGAAGTGCTCTGTTAGCCTGGTTTTTAACCAGATCTGGGTCATAGCCAATTTCTGGCCTTGAGAAATTGAAATCTATATGCACAAAACCAGCTTCTCTGCTTGCCAGTAAATTATATTGTTCTGCAAGCTCAGGTACTAGAGCTGGCTCTATGTCTGTTGTTAGTATTGCCGAGAATAAAGTGGGAGGAGCTAAAATACTATCTACATCATCACTTTGTAGTGCGTTCCAGCGAGCCGATTCATCCTTGATGAAATACAGCTCTACCCGCTCAGCAAGTGGTAGCTGCATGCCTTCTAAGGGTAGAAGCTCAGGATATGTATTTTGCTCGGCACCCTCATCAAGCAGTGAAAAGAGTTCTTCACGGAAGTTTTTATTAGCTACCAGAATCACTTCAGAGCTGTTAAATGCCTGTAATTGAAAAGGCCCGCTGCCCACCGGGTGACTGGCGAGCTCTTTACCCCATCTTTGCACAGCTTCTTTGGGCACAATAGCTGCAAAACCCTGCGCCAAGGAATGGATGAAAAATGGATTAGTCTGAATTAATTTAATTTCAATGGTGTAAGGGTTAACAGCCTTGAGTCCTGCTACGGCTTGTGAATAGTTAGAGCCATGTTGTTTCCATTCTTTCAGGCCGATGATTTGATCAGCCCATAACCAAGCCCCACTAGCCAGTGTTTGTGGGTCAAACTGGCGCAGAATAGAATATATGAAGTCTTCTGCTACCACTTCCCGTCCTTTACCATTCAAGAAGGCCTCATCGTCATTGAAATAAACACCGGGTTTTATTTTGATTGTATAAGTAAGGCCATCGGAACTAATTACAGGCATGGTTTCAGCTAAATTAGGAGTTAGCTGGTATGGTCTTGCTAGGTATTTATAGCGGTACAAGGTGTCGTATAAATTCAACACTATGAATTTACTGTTAACGGTTGCTGCATGTGCTGGATCAAGGCTGGAAGGCGCGCTATCTAACGCATGCCTAAAGACTACCTGCTGGGTAGCTTCTATTTCCTTATTATCACACCCCCAAAGTAGTACAAGGCTTAGACCCGCTAAGCAAAGGAGTTTTAGCGGCATGTATATTCTCCGATTACTAGCTGCTTACTAAAAAGGTTACTAGGTAATCAGCTTCACCGCAACATAGAAACACTATTCTTCCAATAATGCCTCGTAGTCAGGTAGTGGAGGGTCGCCATTGTAGATATCGAATTCGCGATTTTGTAGCCATACATCCCGGATCATAATATAGACATCGTTACTGCTCTCAATTATCTCTTCCTGCGCCATTAAAGCAATGCGTACATGGGCTTTTTCCAGTACCCACGGGGCCCAGATATTTTTTTGTGCTGCCATATAGCTAATTGGCTCAATATAGCCGTTGCCTACACGCCCGCCTGCATCACGAATGGTAGATGGTCCCAAAAAGGGTAGCATTAAATATCTGCTGTCATTCCAGCCCCAAACAGCAAGCGTTTGCCCAAAGTCTTCATCGTAGAGGGGTATTTCCGCGCTGCTGGCGACATCGAGGGCACCGAAGATACCAACGGTGCTGTTGATAACAAACCTTTTGGTGCCGACCCAGGCATCCCGTATTCTTCCTTGTAGCAGCAAGTTTATAATAGTGCCGGGAGAGGCAAGATTATCTAGCATATTTCCCACAACTTCTTTTATTGGCCCTGGAACAACCTTGTTATAGCCTGAAGATATAGGCCTATAAAGTACTTTGTCAAAGCCGGCATTGAAGGCAAAAACAGATCTATTCATTGGCTCCCATGGATCTATTTCCGGTGCTGATAGAGGTTGCTTCGATGCACATGCGCTCAGTAAAAGCATAAAAACTAGCAGGGCAGCGCGTTGAAATAGGATTTTATTCTTCAAGATTTTCTCCATCTGTACTTTCTCCGGTACAACAGACCATATTTAGCACTTCAGTGGCTCCACATAAAGATGCTAATTTCAGAAGCTTTTCGGGGACATTGCAATAACAAAAATAATGCTGCCGCATAATTGCCCAGCTTTGCCATTCTAACAATAAGGCCAGCCCAGCACTATCAACTCTATTGACCTTGGCAAGGTCAATTAATTGTGGCAGTTGTGGGTGCCTTGCTAAGGGCAAGCTCTCCTGGTAGATTTTTTTTACTGAACCCAGAGTTAAATTACCATGCAAAATCAGCCGGTCGTCGGTAAGCTGGAAGCCTGTAGCGGGTACTGATTTGCTCATTTGCCCCGTAACTGAATTTTACCGCTGTTCAGTTTCTCGATTACAGCGTCAAGGCCATCTGTCTTAACCATCGGACCAATTTGATTCCGATAAGTCATAATATAAGATATACCTTCAGCGGTCATATCAAAAACCTTCCATCCTTGATTAGTTTTATGAAAGGAATAATCTATTGGTGCCCACTTGCCATTTCCAAGGTGAACACGAGTACGGACTCTGGTTAGTTTGTCGCTGTTCTTGCCGCGCATTGGCAGAACTTCTGGTTGGTCTTTGCCGACTAAAGTTAACATGCTTTGGGCATATCGACTGACCAGTAGTTCCCGCATGGTGGTAGCAAATTCAGTAATCTTTTCATCGCTGAGTCCGCGTCCTTGGCGGCCGAGAATTAGCCGGGCTGCGTAAAAATCGTCAAATACGGGGATAAGAGTCTGGTTTATCAGAGCTTCCAGCTTTTCCGGGTTGGCTTCGTAGTCAGCGCGATTGATGTTAATATCGGTAAAAATCTGATCAGTCGTATTGACGATAATATCAATAGGTTCTGCTGCCTGAATTGCTGTGCTAATAAATAGCAGGCTAATTATAATACTTCTCACTACTGGCCTCCTGGCTCATTGGTGGAGAAAAGATATTTGGCTATCAATTGCTCAATGCTGATTGCCGATTGGGTAATGGTGATTTCATCACCTGGTTCGAGCACATCTGGTGAGCCACCAGGTTCCAGGCCGATATATTTATCGCCCAGGACACCAGTAGTTAAAATAGCAGCGCTAGAATCACTAGGTATTTGATTGAATTTAATGTCTATATCCAATGCAACCATAGCTTCAAAGCTTTCCGGATCTAGTTTGATTTTTTTGACAGTACCGATAGTTACTCCAGCAATAGTGACCGGCGCCCTGGCTTTTAATTCACCAACATTGGTAAATCTCAAGTTTACCCGGTAGTGTTCTTTGCCAAGTTTGCTGCCCATATCGGTTGCAGTAGAGGCAAGAAACATCAATGCCACCACTCCAAGCAGTAGAAACAGGCCCGCCATGATTTCTATATTATGTTGTGATCTCATTTTTTAGGTCCAACTCATTAATGCAGTGATTATAAAGTCAAATATCAATACTAACACGGCTGTTACAACAACTGTTTGGGTCGTAGCCCTGCCGATACCGTCACCAGTCGGGGTCGTAAAGTAACCAGAAAATACAGCTATAAAGCTGGCTACAATCCCGAAAACCAAACTTTTCCAGAAACTCATCATAAAGTCTCGCTGAAACTCAACACTGGAAAGCATATTGCCCCAGAAAATACCGCTATCCACACCCATTATATATACAGCATAGGCAACTCCACCGGCTATGGCGGTTAAGTTGAATAAGGCTGCCAGTAGCGGCATGCTGATAACTCCGGCAAAAAAGCGTGGCACAACCACTCTTTGCACTGGGTCAATTGCCATCAACTCCATTGCCGATAGTTGTTCGGTAGCTTTCATTAGACCAATCTCGGCAGCAATTGAAGTGCCAGCACGACCAGAAAATAACAGGGCAGTGAGTACTGGCCCTACCTCTCGGAACAAGGAAAGTGCCAGAACTGCACCAACCGAGTCGGTAGCGCCAAATTTACTTAATTCAAGGT
>CAZEFU010000034.1:0-10735 GCA_964511515.1 uncultured Wenzhouxiangellaceae bacterium | reverse complement strand
GTTATTGCCGGTCGCCCTCGCCGTGCTGGAAAAGGCAGAACGCCAGTTGGCAATCCCTTTATTACTGGGCGTAGCCTATGGTGCCAGCGTCGGTGGCATTGGAACCCCGATTGGCACACCGCCCAATCTAATTTTCATGTCGGTGTACAACGAGCAAATTGGCGCGGAAATTAGCTTTATTGAATGGATGAGCTGGGGTCTGCCAGTAGTAATCATATTTATTCCCCTGATCGCCTTCTGGTTAACGCGTGGCATTAAGTTAAAGCAACAGATCGAATTACCCCAACCCGGTCGCTGGCGCACCGAAGAAAAACGCGTCATGCTGATATTCGGGTTAACTGCTGCTGCCTGGGTCACTCGCACGGCACCTTTTGGCGGCTGGCGTGTTTGGTTGGAACTCCCGGGAGCTAATGATGCCTCTGTTGCCCTTTTGGCTGTTGCTTTGCTGGCGGTTATTCCCAATGGACACTATCACCACGGCAAGCCTGACCGTCTACTGGACTGGAAAACTGCCCAAAAAATCCCCTGGGGAGTGCTTTTGTTGTTTTCTGGAGGTTTGACCATAGCTGCAGCCTTTGTCAGTAGCGGCCTTGCCGATACCCTTGCTGGCAATATGGAGGCATTAACCCGGCTACCGCCTTATTTGCTAATTTTGGGAATATGCCTTGCGGTTACTTTTCTTACTGAGGTCACCAGCAACACCGCAACCACTAGCCTGCTAATGCCGGTATTGGCGGCAACTGCACTGGCCACTGGCATCGAACCGAAACTATTGATGATTCCGGCTGCCCTAAGCGCATCCTGTGCCTTTATGCTACCGGTCGCTACCGCCCCGAATGCGATTATTTTCGGCAGCGGTAAAATCAGTGTAAATAAAATGGCCCGCGAAGGTTTTGTGCTCAACCTGATCGGTGCGTTTATTATTAGTGCCGTTAGCTATTTTATTCTTTGACTGTCCCTTGAATATCCCCTTGAATATCCCTTGAATACTTAACCGGTGGGGCCGACCCCCGGTTGCTCATAGCATCAATCGATGTGTAATAAGCTGTGTTTCTGCGAGTTTTCAATATTTAATATATTATATGTTGTCAAAATTAATAATAATAATGAATCGAGGGGATTCAAAATGAGTAAAAAAATAATTACGCAAGTAATTTTTTTAATGGTTTTTGCTGTCGCTATAACAGATGCTATGGCACTGTCTAACGACGATTTTGTTATAACAATTCAAACTGACAACCCGGGCACCAGCACCCCCACCTCAATTTTATTACCTTTTACGGGCGGGCTGTACGATATAGACTGGGAGAATGATGGTGTTTTTGATGAATTTGCACAATCATTCGTATTTAGCCATGACTACGGTTCAGCCGGCACCTATACCATCCGAGTTCGTAATAATTTTGGCACTCTACAGTTCAATGGCGTTGGTGATGTAAAAAAACTGATTGAATTACAACAGTGGGGCTCAAATCAATGGCCTAGCATGTACCGATTATTTTTCTTCGCTTCGAATCTAACAATCACCGCCACCGATGCACCAAACCTTAGCGCAGGGCCCAGCCTGGAAGAAATGTTTTGGGGGGCTGATTTAGCTAATCCAAATACAAGTGCCTGGGATACTTCAGCTGTAAGCAACATGGCAGGAATGTTCAAGTCTGCCAATATCGCCGATCCGAATACCAGTAGCTGGAATGTAGCCGCAGTTATAACCATGGAAGGAATGTTTCTTAGCGCAGGCGCGGCAGATCCGGACGTAAGCACATGGAACACTACCGCACTGGAAAATACCAGCGAAATGTTCCGCTTCGCCACTTCAGCCAACCCTGCGGTTGAAAATTGGGATGTCAGTAACTTACTCGAGGCGTCTAATATGTTTAGCAATATCGACAGTAGCCTCTATGATAACTTGTTAACATCTTGGGCAGTCCAAAGCTTACAGCCCAACGTAAACTTTGGGGCGGGCACTTCCAACTATTGCTCCAACTTTGCCACGAACTCCAGGGACAATATAGTTTTGAGCTATAGTTGTACTATCAGCGATGGTGGCAGAGCCTGTACAGCAGGTGAGGATGCCTTTATCACCACCTGGAATACCTTATTGACAGTAGACTCTCCCACCCTAATCAGTATACCGATGATCGGCGGGCCCTATGATGTGGACTGGAATAATGACGGCATATATGAGGAAACCATCAATACCGGAACAGCTACCCACCTTTACCCAGCAGGTGTATTTACCGCCACTGTTCGGATTCGAGGAGGTTTCGATACAATTCAGTTTGCCAATAGCGGCGACCGAAACTTACTGCTCTCAATAGACCAGTGGGGCACCAATGCCTGGACCAGCTTTCTATCCTCTTTCCACGGTGCGGAGAACCTGCAAATACTAGCTACCGATATTCCTGACCTTTCCCAACTAACGAGCTTGAGACGGATGTTTATGGATGCGAGCAATGTAAACCCCGATGTTGCCAATTGGGATACTTCCAACGTGCTCAATATGGCCAGCATGTTTCGCGGTGCGAGCAATGCCAATCCGAATCTTGAGCTTTGGGATACCTCGGCGGTTACCGGAATGGCTGGGATGTTCGGAAATGCCAGCAGCTTTAACCGCGACCTAAGTAACTGGGATATCTCTCAAGTCGCTAACATGGAATTTATGTTCGATGGTAGCGCACTATCACCCGGAAACTATGACCAAATACTACTCGCCTGGCAGGCGCAAGCACATCAAAGCACTGTGACTCTAGGGGCTGCAAATACTACATACTGCTCCCTTGCTGCCAGCAATGCGCGTTTGAGTCTAATCAACACCAGTACATGGACCATCGCCGATGCCGGGCCCGGCTGCCAACCCGCAACACCACCCGCGGCAGATCTGATGACCAGTAGTGATACCGGGAAATTTAATACTGATAACATTACATTTAATAACACCCCCGATCTGGAGGTTTTATGTAGCTCAGCTAATGATGATATCCTGTTATATTCTGACCAACCAGCGCCGTTGACTCCATTGCAAATTCACAATTGCTCGAACTCGACTGCAGAAACCGCCACCCTCATCACCCCGCTTGCTGACAATACTTATAATATCCAATACCGCCGAAGACTTTCCGGGCAAGTATCAAGCCCCTCCCCGGCTTTAATGATTACCATTGATACTCAAGCGCCTGCGGGTCCTGGTTCACTGGGACTGCCAACAGCGCCATTCCGGGATGAAACAACCACACTTTCTGGAACCTGTGGCGTTGATGCCGGTAGTGGCAACGTTAAGATAAGTACAACACCGCCGAATGGCTTTATCGGTGCTTACAATTCGACACTCGGTCTTTTTCTGGGTGGCGAAGTTAGTATAAACCCTGTCTGGAACGATGGTGTCTGGGGAATTAATTTTGAATGTTCCGATGTAGCAGGGAATACCAGCATGCTTGGTCCATTCGGCCCACTTATCGCCGATATCAGCTGTTTAGATATAGACCTATTCACCCAGGCAAACTTCCTTCCCGCAAATGATATCCAACGCTGTGCTGGCAGCAATTCAATTACTACCGGCAACAACTTGACGGTCATGTCGGGTGCGGTAGCGTATTTCCAGTCACTCAACACCACTTTGAGCAACGGCTTTACCGTAGAAGAGGGCGCGGTGTTCACTGCTTTATCCGATATTGGCAGCAGCCCACCGCATATATTCGGTTTTGAACAACTTATTGCCAATATCGGCGATACCGTCGTCTTTGCCGATACCCAAACCTGCAAAGATTTAGAAGATGGCACCCTGATCATTAGCCCTGCAAATAGTGGCGTGCTGACAGGCCCCGTCGGTAGCGAGTTTTTTGTTATCGAATGCACTGACACTGGCGGTGAAACCGCCATGAAAACAATAGAAATTATCAAAGATTAACTACCACGAAACTTTAGAAACGGTAGCTTAAGCACCGTCTCTGTTATTATTTTCGTTTGGGTAGATAGAGATCGGTGATGGTGCCTTCGAAGGCTTCTGCGGCCATTGCCACGGTTTCTGAAAGCGTTGGGTGTGGGTGAATAGTCAGGCCGATATCGGCGGCTTCGGCACCCATTTCTATTGCTAATGCACACTCTGAGATTAGCTCGCCGGCATTTACACCAACAATACCGGCACCGATAATCTGATTTGTGCTGGGATTAAAAAGTAATTTAGTAAAGCCCTCACTGCGGGCAACACCCAATGCACGACCCGATGCTGACCAGGGAAATTTACCGACTTTATAATCAATGCCCTTTTCTTTGGCTTCAATTTCGGTGGTTCCTACCCAGGCGATTTCCGGGTCGGTATAAGCCACTGATGGAATCACGCGCGCATCAAAAAATGATTTTTCACCTGCACATACCTCGGCTGCAACCTTGCCTTCGTGGGTGGCTTTATGCGCCAACATCGGTTGCCCGACAATATCACCAATGGCGAAAATATGTGGTTGATTGCTTTGTTGCTGGTTATTGACCGGGATAAATCCGCGCTCATCAACCGTAACACCGGCCTTATCAGCACCGATCAAACCACCATTAGGTGAGCGCCCGACAGCCACCAGTACCCGATCAAAATCCAACTGTTTAGGTACATTATTGCCACTGAAATAGACACTTAGAGCCTTCTCTGTCGCTTCTATTTTTTCGACACGAGCCTTTAAGAAAATATTACTCATGCGCTCTTTTAAGCGTTTTTGCAAGGGTCGAACCAAGTCCTTGTCAGCACCTGGTATTAGTTGGTCGAGCATTTCCACTACCGTCACCTGACTACCCAGTGCTTGATAGACCGTGGCCATTTCCAAACCAATAATGCCGCCGCCAATCACTAACAAGTTCTCTGGGATATCTTCTAACTCAAGTGCATCAGTTGAATCCATCAGACGCGGGTCATCCCAGGGTAAGCCGGGCAGTTTTACTGATTGTGAACCGGCGGCAATAATACATTGGGAAAAACTTACCGCCTTTATGCCGTTTTCACCAGCAACCATCAAACTATGTTTGTCGCTAAAGCGCCCATGACCTGTAATCAGCGTGATGTTTCGCTGCTTGGCAATGCTTGCCAGGCCATTGGTTAAACGGGAAACTACCGAAGTTTTCCATTCGCGTAGTTGCTCAATATCAATTTTAGGTTCACCAAAGCTCAACCCATGTGCAGCCATCGCTGCAGCTTCGTCGATGACTTTGGCGGTATGTAATAATGCTTTGGAAGGAATACAGCCTACATTAAGGCAAACTCCACCAAGACTGGAATAGCGTTCTACCAAGGCTACTTTAAGACCCAGATCAGCCGCTCGGAATGCTGCGGTATAACCGCCTGGTCCAGCACCGAGAACGACCAGATCGTAATCATAATTAGTCGCTGTTTTCGGTGGCAGGTCTGCCGCTACTTCATCGACCTTGCTGGTCGCCTCTTCGGGTGTAGCTGGGCTGTCGTCAACTTCGACCTTCACATTTTTGGGCGTTTTATCCGTTGATTCGCTTTCTTCAACTTGCAAAGTAGCAATTAAATCACCTAAATTTACTTTGTCGCCAAGTGAAACATCCAGACTGAGTACCTTGCCTGCTTGTGGTGCAGGGACTTCCATTGTCGCTTTGTCGCTTTCAAGGGTAATTATTGACTGCTCAACAGTCACTTGGTCACCCGCTTGCACCAGCACCTCGATTACCGGAATGTCATCAAAATCACCGATATCGGGAACCAGAATTTTAATTGTCTCTGTCATGTTTTTATTCCTCTGGTTCCAATATTAATTCGTTATTCGCGTGCCGCCAATTTAAATGTCGCAGAAAGCTCATTCCTAACAAGGTATCTCCACCTAGTCCCGGACTAATAACCGCGCGTACATTATTCACCCGGATTGAACCCAACTGTACTTGCTCAAGCCGAGTCATGTAACCGTAGGCGATACCATTCGCCGTTTGCAACTGAATTTGAGGCCCTTTTTCCAAGCCTAGTTGCTTTGCCAGCTTTTCTGGCACGGCAACGGCAGTAGCTCCAGTGTCGAGCAAAAACTTCACCGCCTTGCCGTTTATTTTACCATCGGCACGGTAATGTCCCTGGCGATCTGCGGGAATAATCACGGTACTGCCACTAACCCGTAGCGGCTGTAGAGAAGACCTTGCACCGAGGAAATCAAACAGCCAAGTTAATACTAAAAGCAATGAGGCTATGGCGAGCCAAGTCATTACTTTAGAAGTCTTTTTTACCTCGGAATTTGCTGGTGTTTGCATCAGTCCGGTTACAGCATTACGCGCCGAATATCGGCCAACATATCGGCAAGATAGCGCGTAAATCGCGCAGCCGAGGCGCCATCAATTACTCTGTGATCATAAGATAACGATAGCGGTAGCATCAGCCGTGGCCGAAACTCCATACCATTCCAAATAGGCTTCATAAAGGAGCGCGAAACCCCCAAAATTGCTACTTCTGGAGCATTAATTATTGGGGTAAACGCAGTGCCACCAATGCCGCCCAAGCTGGAGATTGAAAAGCATCCACCTTGTAAATCTCTTGGCATTAATTTGCCATCACGGGCACGCTGGGAAATCTCAGCTAATTCCTGGGCGAGTTCAAGCAAGCCTTTTTGCTCGCAATTGCGCAATACCGGCACCACCAGGCCATCGGGGGTATCTACTGCAACGCCAATATGGAAATATTTCTTTAGCACCAGGTTCTCACCATTGGTACTTAAAGATGCATTAAAACGCGGGAATTCTTTTAAAGCTGCCACACTCGCTTTAATCAAAAATGCCAACGGGGTAAGTTTGCTACCTATTTGCTTGGCAACTTCCTGATTGGTTTTACGGAAGGCTTCCATCTCGGTAATATCAGCTTCATCAAACTGGGTTACATGCGGAATGGTAATCCAGTTACGTGCCAGCACTGGCCCTGAGATTTTCTGGATTCGGGTTAGTTCCTGAGTTTCTATTTCGCCAAATTTACTAAAATCAATTTCCCGCATTGCGGGTAAATTAAAGGGTAAGCCGCCACCATTAGAAGCAGTTGCGCCTTGCAGTGATTTTTTAACAAAGGCTTTAACATCATCCCGTGTGATTCTTCCAGCTTTAGCACTGCCAGTTACTACTTGCAGATCTGCACCCAATTCGCGCGCAAATCGGCGTACTGATGGGCTGGCATACGGGAGAGCGGAAGTTGAAATTGGTGCTGCGACGGCTGGAGCCGGCTCAGGTGTTGGTTCTGGCTCTTTAACTAACTCAGTCTTAACCAGCTCTGGCTTCTGTTCAACAGGTGGCTCTGCAACAACCTCTGGTGATTCAGCTTGATTTGATTTGCCAGCCTCAGACATTTTCAAAATAGCGACTACATCATTTTCTTTAACTGCATCTCCCAAAGCTACGCGGACCTCTTGAATAACTCCGCTCTCTGGTGAGGGGATCTCCATGGTGGCCTTGTCACTTTCCAGGGTCAGCAAGGAGTCCTCTTTACGCACTTCCAAACCTGCGCTCATCAACACCTCAATAACATCTACGCTATCGAAATCACCAATATCAGGAATTTTGATTTCTATTTGCTTGCTCATCTCAAACTCCTTCGTTTATACAGTCCAAGGATGCGGCGCATCGGGTTTAATGCCAAGTTTTTCTCTAGCTGCCAGTAATTCAGTTTGCGATACCGCACCTTGGCGATAGAGCGCAAACAAGGCCGCATATGCAACATGAAAACGGTCAATTTCAAAGAACTGGCGTAATTTTTCACGGGTATCTGAACGCCCGAAACCATCGGTACCCAACACCACGTAGTCTTGCTGGGGTACAAAAGCTCTAATCTGATCCGCATAATTGCGTACATAATCGGTAGCAGCGATCAATGGGCCTTCAGTACCACTTAGACATTGTGTTACCCAAGGCAAGCGAGGTTCTTGCTCAGGCTTGAGTCGATTTTGGCGAACTGCTTCAAAGCCATCCCGGCGCAGCTCGTTAAAGCTTGTAGCCGACCAAATATCAGCGGCTACATTAAATTCTTGCTCAAGAATTGAAGCTGCCGCAATTACTTCGCGCAAAATAGAGCCGCTACCCATCAGTTGCACCCGATGTTGCCCGCCACTAGCTTCACGGAACAAATAAAGACCCTTGCGAATGCCTTCTTCAGCACCTTCTGGCATTGCCGGATGCGAGTAATTTTCGTTTAATACGGTTATGTAGTAAAACTTGTCTTCGCACTCTTGGTACATGCGGCGCATACCATCTTGCAGAATTACTGCAAGCTCATAGGCAAAAGTCGGATCATAGGAAATACAGTTCGGGTTAGTACCGGCAAGCACGTGCGAGTGACCATCTTCATGTTGCAAGCCTTCACCATTAAGGGTTGTTCTGCCAGATGTACCGCCAATCAAAAAGCCGCGAGCACGCATATCGCCAGCCGCCCATGCCAGGTCGCCAAAACGCTGGAATCCAAACATTGAATAATATATAAAAAATGGAATCATCTGTTGTTGATTACTAGCGTGCGAAGTTGCCGCTGCCAGCCACGATGAAAAAGCACCTGCCTCAGTAATGCCTTCCTGCAAAATCTGACCAGTTACTTCTTCTTTATAAAACATTAACTGGTCTGAATCTACTGGCTCATAAAGCTGGCCAACCGAAGAATAAATACCCAGCTGCCGGAACATGCCTTCCATGCCAAAAGTACGCGCTTCATCGGCGACAATCGGGACTACGAAATCTTTTAATTCAGGGTCACGCAGAATAATTGCCAACAAGCGCACAAAGGCCATTGTGGTGGAGATTTCGCGCTCGCCGCTAGCTTTCATCACTGACTCAAATGCAGATAGCGGTGGCGCCGGCAATGCCGGGGCTGCGGATGTTCGCTTGGGCAACGGGCCGCCCAGCTCCTTCCGCCGTGCTTGCATATACTGCACCTCCGGGCTATCTGCGCCCGGATGATAGAACGGTACAGACTCTAGATCTTCGTCACTAATTGGCACATTAAAACGATCTCGGAACTGGCGAATGGATTCAATATCCATTTTCTTTTGCTGATGGCTGGCATTCAAAGCCTCGCCAGACTTACCCATGCCATAACCTTTGACAGTTTTAGCTAGAATTACGGTTGGTTGCCCAACATGATTTATTGCCTGATGATACGCTGCATACACCTTATAAGGATCATGCCCACCACGATTCAATCGCCAGATATCATCATCTGACATCTGTGCAACTCTGGCTTTTAATTCAGGGTACTTGCCAAAAAAGTGCTCGCGCGTATATGCGCCGCCTTTGGCTTTGTAATTTTGGTATTCACCATCAACAGCCTCTTCCATGCGCTTATGCAATAAGCCATCTGTATCGTTATCTAATAATGGATCCCAACGCGAACCCCAGATAACCTTCAGTACATTCCACTGCGCACCGCGAAACGCGCCTTCCAGTTCTTGAATAATTTTACTATTGCCGCGTACCGGCCCATCTAAGCGCTGCAAATTACAGTTAATCACAAAAATTAAATTATCCAACTTCTCCCGACCCGCGAGAGAAATAGCGCCCAACGATTCTGGCTCATCGGTTTCGCCATCACCGATATAACACCAGACTTTGCGCTCACTGGTATCGACGATGCCGCGATTATGTAAATATTTGAGGAAACGGGCTTGGTAGATTGCCATAATCGGCCCCAGACCCATCGAAACTACTGGAAACTGCCAGAAATCCGGCATCAGCCACGGGTGCGGATAGGAAGACAAACCTTTGCCGTCTACTTCTTGACGATACAAG
Source organism: uncultured Wenzhouxiangellaceae bacterium (assembly GCA_964511515.1). Lineage (GTDB taxonomy): Bacteria > Pseudomonadota > Gammaproteobacteria > Xanthomonadales > SZUA-36 > SZUA-51. Next base: position 994 of record CAZEFU010000034.1, on the reverse strand, counting down.
TTCATTTGCTCTTCTGAAATACGCCCTTCCAAAAACGCGCGCGCATAAATCCCCGGTGAGGAATGTCCCTGCAGATAGAGCAAGTCGCCACCACTGGGGTGCTCGGCACCACGGAAAATATGATTAAAGCCAACATCATAAAGAATTGCCGCAGAAGCAAAGCTGGCGATATGCCCACCCAACTCACCGCCCCGTTTACTGGCTCGCAATACTGTCGCCATAGCATTCCAGCGAATAATGGAGCTGATTCTGCTTTCCATTTCAGCATCACCAGGCAACGGCTCCTGCTTATGAGTGGGGATGGTATTAATATATGCTGTAGTTGCATCGTATGGTAGATGACCGCCAGAACGCCGGGTTTTATCCACCAGTTTTTCGATAATAAAATGTGCTCGTTCTGGCCCATGCTTGTCAATCAAAGACTCAAGCGCATCTAACCATTCATTGGTTTCTTGTTGGTCGATATCACTTGGCTGTGAATTTTCAGTATTACTCATTACAATTCCCTACAAGCTGGCCTAGGTTTATACCGGCTCAGGTGGTTTAATATTTAACTGTGACTGACAGCCTGGTGCGGCTGTTCCAAACTGCTGCGCTTCGACAACGGCAATGGCGGTCATATTGACTAATCTGCGCACTGTTGCTGAAGGCGATAATACATGTGCTGGTTTGCCCCCACCCATCAAGATTGGCCCGATGGTAACCCCTTCGGTCAATACTCTGGCCAGATTAAAAGCGATATGGGCAGAATCAAGATCCGGCATGATTAATAAATTAGCGCGACCATGCAGAGTGCTATCTGGCAGTACTAGTTTGCGATAAAATTCTGATAAAGCCATATCTGCGGGCATTTCGCCATCTACTTCAAGATCTGGTGCTCGCCGCCGAATAATTTCCAATGCTTCGCTCATTTTTGTGGCACTAGCATCTGTATGTGAACCGAAGGCAGAATGTGAGATTAGAGCAACCTTGGGTTTAATTCCAAACAATTTTA
>CAZEFU010000033.1:9284-10840 GCA_964511515.1 uncultured Wenzhouxiangellaceae bacterium | reverse complement strand
GCAAAGCCCTGATTGAAAGTGCCAGCTTTATCCAGGCGCTCAATAATAGCATCGGGAATAACCTCACCAGTCTGCCAATGCTTGCCATAGCTACGCATAACTTCAGGCTGCGATGCCCAGTTCTCAAGCACTTGAGATGGGAACTCAACATAATCACGCGGAGTAGCAGTACCTGCTAAAGATGAGTATGTTGCCTCCGAGAGCAAGCCATGAACAGCGTGACCAAACTCATGGAAGAAAGTACTCGCCTCATCCCAGCTCAACAAAGATGGTTTGCCATCTGCAGGTTTAGAGTAATTCCAGACATTTACAATAATCGGGGTGATGTTTTTCCCATCTTGCTTACGCTGACCGCGATAGGAATTCATCCACGCACCGCCGCGTTTACTCGGGCGGGCAAAGTAATCGTTATATAAGATACCGATATGTGTGCCGTCTGCTTCGCGTACTTCAAATGCAATTACATCGGGGTGATAAACCTCAATATCTTTGCGCTGGTGGAAAGTAATACCGAAAAGCTTGGTAGCGGTTTCAAAGGTAGCATCGCGAACATTTTCTAGAACAAAGTACTGCTTGATGGCTTCTTCATCTAAATCAAAACGCGCTTTGCGTACTTGCTCTGAGTATTTACGCCAGTCCCAGGCTGCCAATTTGGCTGAGCTATCATCGGCACTGATAAGTTTTTGCATATCCGCTATTTCTTCACGAGCACGGCTCTGTGCAGATGGCCATATTTTATCCAGTAAGGCATAAACCCGCTTTGGGTTTTTCGCCATATTAACTTCAAGAGTGTAGTCAGCATGGGTTGGATAACCAAGTAAGTTCGCCCGCTGAAGACGTAAATTGGCAGTCCGGCGCAGGGTTTCACGAGAATCTGCCGCGTTGCCATTAGAGCCACGTTTAATATATGCAGTGTAAATTTCCTCGCGTAAGTCACGGCGATCTGAATATGTAAGGAATGGATTAATGCCAGTACGATTCAAGCCATATACCCATTTATCATCCATGCCAGCCTGTTCTGCAGCAGCTTTACCGCTGGCGCGTACACTGGCTGGTAAACCAGCTAGGTCTTTTTCATCCAGTACCAGAGAAAAGGCATTATTTTCGGTTAACCAGTCCTGACCAAATTTTGTGGTCAGCTCAGCAAGCTCTTTATTAATCTTGGTGAGTTTTTCTTTATCTGCATTATTTAAATTAGCACCGCGTCGAGAGAAGCCTTTATAAGTGTCTTCTAGTAAAGTTATTTGCTCGGTATTTAAGGTCAATTTACCACGCTGGTCCCAGACATTTTTAATTCGTAACCAGAGTTTCTCATTTAAGTTAATCTCATCACTCAGCGCCGCCATCTTCGGGGACATCTCAGTAGCAATGGCTTTTAGTTCATCATTGGTATCTGCAGCTGAGATGTTGTAAAAAACACCTGCAACTTTATTCATCAATGCGCCTGCTCTTTCTAAAGCAACAATAGTATTTTCAAAGTCTGGGGCAGCTTTGTTGTCTACTATTGCTGCAACCTCTAGCCTGGTTTCAGCAATCGCGCGCTCAAATGCTGGGCG
>CAZEFU010000033.1:0-9274 GCA_964511515.1 uncultured Wenzhouxiangellaceae bacterium | reverse complement strand
GTGATCGGATTTAATTTGCGAAAATGGTGCAGTACCAAAAGGAGTATTCCACTCATTATAAAATGGGTTGCTAGTGTCATCAGCAAATATGGGTAGGCTAGATAGTGCAAGCAAGCCGGTTGCCAACAAGGCATAGATTGATTTTTTCATTTGATGAGCTCCGTAAATATATATTTTAATTTTCAGTGATTAGTTTAAATGGTGAGTATTATTTATTCACTTTATCAGCGCTGGAATGTATCGATAACTGGATGGGGCGAGTGTTGTCATCAACCGCCACAAAGGTCAGCTTGCCAGTCATTGCAACTTGCCTTCCGCCAGCGAGCATATCTTCTCTAGTAACGGTCACCAAAACTCCAAGGCTGGTATTGCCTACATGTTCAATTTCCCCCATCAATTCAACTATGCTGCCCGAGGGTATTGGTACTTTAAAATCAATTTTATCCATTGAGACAGTAACCATTTTCTGTCGACAAAAGCGCGTGGCGGTGATAAAACCAACCTCGTCCATCCACTGCATTGCTATACCGCCAAACAAAGTTTGTTGGTTATTGGTAGTGAACGGGAAAACTTGCTTGGTTACATGGGTAATAGAACGCTGTTTTCGTTTCTCGATAGTATCGGTCATGGGGATCACTCATTGGTCTTTACAGGTATTTTACCCGAATTATTAAATCCTGATATAAATAGATAATATTTATAGAAAATCAATTTTTAATATCCTTGCCCTATATTCTGCTATGCTTCACAGATGAACATACGCTCCTTGCAATACTTTGTCGCGCTAGCCGATTTACGCAACTTTAGTCGCGCTGCTGAAGCTTGTCACGTTTCTCAGCCAACCCTAAGTATTCAAATACGCAAGCTTGAAGAAGAGCTTGGAGTGCAGTTAATTGAGCGCAGTCCACGCAAAATCATGTTAACTGAGGTGGGCGAGGATATTGCCGACCGGGCACGCTTAGTTATTCAAGATATAGAACAACTAAAATCAATTGCCAAGCGTGCAACAGACCCCACCACCGGCACCATTAGATTAGGTATTTTCCCCACCCTGGCACCATATTTACTGCCGCATATAGTGCCAAAAATACGCAGCGTATATCCAAAACTACAATTGCAATTATTTGAAGAAAAAACTGATGAACTGCTCAAGCAACTCAAGCGTGGAAATCTAGATGCAGGTATTCTCGCCCTGCCAATTGAAGATGACCAACTAAATTACGAAGTTCTATTTGATGAACCCTTCGTGGCTGCGCTACCCGCCAATCATCCATTGGCAGATAGCCGCTATCTATCAATAATGGACCTTCAAGGAACTGAATTATTGTTACTGGAAGAGGGCCATTGCCTGCGTGATCACGCATTGGAAGTTTGTAGCTTGGCTGGCGCCATGGAAAAACTTGAATTTCAAGCCACTAGCCTGGAAACCCTGCGAATGATGGTAGCAGCTGAAGTTGGAATCACCTTATTACCAATATTGTCAGTAAAACCGCCAGTGGCAGAAACCCCGAATCTGGCTTTACGCCCATTTCAGCCACCAGAGCCAAAACGCACCCTGGTTTTATGTTGGCGCAAAAGTAGTGCTATGGAAGATTTTTATCAAGACTTCGTCGCCTTGATTAGGCAATTACCGAAAGATTTGCTTCTCACTACTCCAAAATCCAGAAAGTAGTAAATTAAGAGCTAGCCCACCTGAAGTGGCAACAGCCGCTTTTCAGTTTTACTCTGGCTCTTTACCCTGACCCCAGTGTTTCCATTATGTGCTCGTCTGAACCCTCTTTTATGCCTTCAAATAATGGTGTAGTGAGATAGCGTTCGCCAGTATCTGGCAGCATGGCGAGGATGCTGGAACCGCTGGGAGCTGTTTGAGCTACTTTGAGGGCTGCAGCCAGAGTTGCACCTGCTGATATTCCGCAGAATATACCTTCTTCTGATGCTAACTCTCTGGCAGTAGCAATAGCCAAATCATCTTCTATTTCGATAATCTGATCACAAATATCTTTATTGAGTATCGGTGGAACAAAATCTGGGGTCCAACCTTGAATTTTATGTGGTTGCCACTCACCCCCAGATAGCAATGGAGCAACTGCCGGCTCGCAGGCAATAACTTGTAGTTCAGGGCGAGCAACCTTTAATACTTCGCCAACTCCGGTGATAGTCCCACCAGTACCCCAGCCAGAAACAAAGTAGTCCAGGCGTTGGTCGGCGAAGGTGCGGAGTATTTCAGGTCCGGTAGTGTTGCGGTGATATGCAGGATTGGCTTTATTTTCAAATTGCTTGGCTAAAAACCAGCCATTTTTTTTAGCCAAAGCAGCAGCGGTACGAACCATGCCTGAGCCACGCTCTGCAGCTGGAGTAAGCACCAGCTTTGCTCCCAGCATGCGCATCAATTTTCTACGTTCAATTGAAAACGAGTCTGCCATTACAGCTACAAAATCATAGCCTTTTGCCGCGCAAACCATTGCTAAGGCAATACCTGTATTACCAGATGTGGCTTCAATTACAGTTTGACCCGCCCGCAGCAGGCCGCGAGATTCAGCATCATCAATAATAGCAAAGGCGAGACGGTCTTTAACCGATGCCATTGGGTTAAATGCTTCAACCTTAACAAACATATCAACATGCACTGGCGCCAAACGATTAATTCGTACTACCGGAGTATTGCCAATGGTGCTTAGAATCGTGTCATGAATCATCTCATTATTATCCTTTTGTTATTACTGTACTACTTGCAGTATAGGTGTAAGCAACAATATTATCGACCAGATACAACTAAGACCTGTAAACACTGCATCTGATTTCATTTGATCTGCTATTTACATGGGCCCGCTGTACGATAAGTTCTTAGTAAATACACCAGTGGTACAAGTTTTATACAAAACCCGTACTTCTCGTGCCGTCAGACTCTAAGTTTTGGCAATTACGATCTTTCTTGAGTAGCCGAAGTAGCTTGTAGCTGGTGTTTTAATCCAAGCCTCAGAGAACCCGCAAGCAAGTAAACGCTCAACAATATCTGCCCCATAGTCACGAAAGACGAGAACCTTTCCTTGCCCGCGGATTTTATCACCATGATATTGGGGGTCTAAGGTATGGCTAATAACACCGTTGACCAGGCGAGCGCGCTCCACTGTATGCTTTTTGTTACTCAGTGGTACGGTGAAGATAAAATACCCGCCTGATTTCAGAACTCTAATAATTTCTCGAAAACCAGCAGAATCATCTGGTACATGCTCGAACACTTCTGTTGAGGTGAGCAGGTCAAAAATAGAATCGGGATAAGTTAAATTCTGTATATCTTCACAGCGAATATTATTGCTACTTTGCCCCGGCGCAATATTCTCGAAATACTCACTAGTTTCTAGTGTTTTAAAGTGGCGTTGCAGATATCTAACAATAGCACCTCTGGAGGATAGCTCGTATGCGAATTTGGTTTCTGGATTCTTATACCAACTCAGCAACAGTATCAATTAATGAGAGGTGAATAACGCTGCTACGACAGCGGATACAACGAATACTTGTCTCGGAGTTTCCGAGTTTTATCAACATTGATGCTCGGCAAGCCGGGCAATCGAATGGCTTTATCCTAAGCTGGTTAATGGATCTGAGTAAATTCAATCTATTGAACACAAAGTTAAATTAAAATATTGACAAGACATAGTATATTATATGGGGACGGTCTACCCAGTATATTTTTTGTTAAATATATTAAAGGTAGGTTGGCAAATCTTAAACAAAGGAGCATAACTCAATGAAACACCAAGCAATAAAATCACTGCTAGTTGTAATTGTTGGCATAACAGCAACATCTATAAGCAGCAATACACTAGCGGCAACAAATGCCGGTCTGAAAGCCTGTAAAATGGCGGTATTAGAAAAATCAAAATTCCATGACCTACCCATGGCTGCAGTATCTGTCTATCCTGGTAAGCATAACAATAAGGCCCACTTCTCAGTCCGTTGGGACGGCTTGCGTGCAGAAGGTAATTGCACAGTGGATGGTTCATACGTAGAGAAGGTAAAGGTCAATCAATTCCATGATGGTCGTACCGGCAACAAACCAAACAATAAGTGGGAAAGCAAAGATGAATTGGATGGTTTTTACTGGGATCAGCATATTGGCATGTGGCGTGACCCAGATGGTCGCAAATGTCATTCATGTACACCAGAAAACGGCTTCCCAAATAAGTCCCGGTCAATGAACTATCAGGCGCGCCCAAAAAACGAGTTTGAACGGGAAATGCAACGCGAGCTGAGAAATAATCTTTCCAATGAAGATCTTCGCGAGCTGCAAAACTGGGCAGATGATAATCGTTGAGTATTAAGCCATCAATAATCGCCCCATCAATCTTATCTGCTGATCTGGCAAGGCTTGGTGATGATGTCGCCAAAGTCTTGGCAGACGGAGCTGATTGGGTACATTTTGATGTGATGGACAATCATTATGTTCCTAATCTCACATTCGGCCCTGAGATCTGTAAAGCTTTGCGTAATTACGGCATTGATGCACCTATTGATGTGCATCTTATGGTAAAACCCGTAGATCGGTTAATTGGCGATTTTATTGATGCTGGTGCCAGTATTATTACTTTTCATCCAGAAGCCTCAGAGCATGTTGATCGCTCTTTGCAATTGATTAAAGCTGGTGGTTGTAAGGCTGGTTTGGTGTTTAATCCGGCAACATCTCTGGATTGTCTGGAATATGTTCTGGATAAAATTGATATGGTTTTGATCATGTCAGTAAATCCGGGTTTTGGTGGGCAGTCTTTCCTGCCCTCAGCTTTGGCTAAACTGCGTCAGGCTCGGGAGATAATTGACCGCAGCGGTGGTGATATTCGATTGCAAATTGATGGTGGTGTTAAGGTAAATAATATTGCTGAAATTGCGGCTGCTGGTGCTGATACCTTTGTTGCCGGCTCGGCTATATTTGGCTCTGCCGACTATGCACAAACAATCGCTGCTATGCGTTCTGAGTTAAAAGCCTAACTGCTTCTTTGTAAAACATCTGGATTGGTTTTCGGAGACCTGATCATCCCTGCGTGTTGGGCAAAGGCACCCTCGCCGCGTCCAAGGAACTGCGATAAACGCGATAGCTCCTGAATCTTGGTCGCAGGGCTTACCAGTTTGTCATAATCAATCATTATTAACGGGCACTCTTGCTGGTGGGCCTGCCTGGTTTGTGCATATAGGTGTTTATAGCCGGTGAATATTCGCTGTAAAGACTTTTCTTCAGTGCGTTCAAAGCCTCGGCGAATGATTGAATTCACATTATCAAATAAGTGCCTTCTGACCAAAATTACTTTAAAACTACTACCAATACTTGCCAGGTCATTAATGTCTGGTACAAAGCATGGTCTGGAAAAAGGGTAGGAGCGTTTGTAGATTACTGTGTCAACATTATCTGGCAGTTCAATCTCACTTGCCTGTTGTAACCACTTGCTGCGCCTTTTATCGCTACGACGCGGCAAGCGCCAAAACTTGCGGCTAAGTTTGTTGAGTTTTTTGCCGGGTTTTTCGAAACCTTCGCTTATGTATTTCCCGCCCAGGCAAACATGGCCGGGTAGGGTTTCTAATAATTTCAGAGTAATTGTTGTACCCGAGCCTTCAACTCCGGCAATAAATAGAAATTGGCAATCTTTTAGAGTTTTCATTTTTGTCTTTTATAGTTAATTTATTTACTTAGCGGTCGACCGAAAAGAGCAAATCTACACCTGATCCTTCTTCGCCTGAAGTGCCCTGTACCGCCCAACGTTCAGTGAGTTCGTAGCGCACAGAGATTATATTACCTGAATCAAACAGTCCCAAGCCATAACTTACAAAAAGTTTAGGGTATAAGTAAGTACCAACATTTAATGCACCTACGCCGCTACCATGGTCGAAATTACTGCCGGTGGCAACATAAGCGGCGGCAGTTTCTTCGTTAGTTGGTGGGTCGGTAAACAGCTTGAGTTGTATATTAGATGGTCTGCCAGTGACCCTAACACCAGCAGATTCGACTTGGGAGTCACCGAAGATATGCCGTACTGCAGCAACTTCAAGCATTGGTTCTAGCACCGATTCACCATCGAAGTGGATGTTTGAATCCTCGAATTTTAAATTTTGACCATACTGTTTAAGATAACCAGATGCGATTTGAATCTCACCTGTTGCCATAGGCACGTCACTTTCCTTGTTAAAGCTGAGATTGAGGCCGCCTGTAAACATAGCTTCAATTCCATCTGCTTTAAATTTTATATCATCACCCAGTGTGACCTTTAATTCACCAGTTATTGGGATGGCAGGAGTGTGTTCTTTTACCTCAGTCTCGGCTAGGCCTATAACCACTACATCCTGAGATATAGCGGTATTGCTGGTAGTTCCGGGCAGTGGTTTAATGCGGGCTGCAGGAATGCTAACTTCGCCCGCAATCTTAAATTCCCCTTGGTTGTAGCTCAGTAGCAGATCTGGGCTGATACTTACTGCCAGAGTAGGTTGATTAACAAATTGTAAATTATCACCGCTAAGAGCCAGGCTCAATTCTGACTGGCTTATATTAAGCGCAATTTGCCCTTGACCTTCACCTGCTTGAAAACTGCCCTTAAGGCTGGAGTTCTGCCCTGATTCCAGTTCACCATTTAGATTTAATTGGCTAAGTTTAAGTCCTAGTGGGGTATAGAATAAATCCACATTGGTAAAATGGGCAGAGCCAGTTAAGTTTGGTGCTGACACGCTTCCAAGCAATTGTAGTTGCAGGCCGATGGCGCCGCTAAGTTGATCTAAGCCGGGGATCATCCACTTAATTGAGTTAAGGTCCGCGACCTGTAGGTCAATTTTGCTTTCAACTTTGGCGGTTTGTGGGTTGTCTGGATCAAGTATCTTGAAATCCAGGTTTAAAGAATCATTGCCACTCATTGGGAGATATGCTGAGGCACTAATCTGCGCACCAGGCTTTAGTTGCATTTTCAGCCAGCCGCTACCAGTTTCTAAATAACCAGCATTGATATCAACTGAGCTAATAACTCCAGGATTGATTACCAGGTCTGCAACTCCGCTGGCGAGCGAATTGCTCTTACCTGGAATTTGATCTTTTGGTTCTAACCAAGAAGCTTTGCCACTTAGTGATTGGCCAACTGCCACATCTACAGGCAAATAAGCTGTTACCCAAGCGATAGGGAAGTTTTCCAGCTGGATGACTGACTCGATGATGTTCACAGCGTCATTAGCTTGTTCGCGGGACAGGCATATCTGTGCATCGAGGCTATCAGGCTGCTGGCGCAGGCAGGCAGGCGAGAGCTGTAAATCACCCGCGGTAAACTCGAAGCTAGATGCTGCTTGCAAGGCTAAGGGGCCCGTAACCGGAGAGCTAATATCGAGTTTGCTAATTAGCCCACGAAGATCCAGCTTGCCTGCAGAGTTTCTGGCTTGAATGGCTATATCGCTGTTCAGGTTATAGTTTTCCGATTGAGCTTGTATATTTATGCTCTGCCCATCATCTAAAGTGGCAAGCGGGGTTATTTCCACATTTATAGAGTCTATCAGCTCTTCAAAACCACTAATTTTTAACTCTTTTGCTTGCAGATTGCCGCTGAGATATATTGGCATATTTGCCGTTGCTAAGGTGGTCTCACCGGTTAAGTTAAACTCTGTTAATTCCAGCTTGTCAGCTTTCAGATTTTTACCACTGGCCTGTATAAATAGTGTTCTTGCACCATTTTCTGGCGCCTTGAGCGCTCCTTTAGCCTTGAGTTCTCCATTTAAACCTGCAGCCCATTGAGAGAGATCAGGTATTGTTATATCAAACTCACCTCTGGAATTGAGCAAATCTTCTAACTTCCCGCTGCCATCTAAGCTTAGATTGGTGGCTCCACTTTGCGCAGTTACTTGTTTGAACTGCCAAATATCGTTACTAAAATCTATGTCTCCACTGGCAAGTATAGGCTGTTGGCGGAAGGTTCCACTTAGCTGCTCTAATTTAATTTGCAACTGATATTCTTGCCACGCAAGTTGAAGGTTAAAATCGAGATTGCCTGGGTAATCTGCCCAGAACTGCCCGGGGTTTATGGATTTTCCACGGATCTCGGCCGATGCCACCAATTCTGGTTGCCATTGAATATCGCCGCTAATAGTTGCATCGCCAGCAAGGATCTCATTGATTGCGCTTTCAAATACCAAGCCATCTCGGTTTCCATGGCCCTCTAGGATATAAATCCCACCCGGGATTTGCTGCCCAGCAAATTGAATATTCCCGTTTACAGAGTATGAATCTATTGTTCCAGTAGCGTTTAAATTGCCAGTGGGGCTGCTATATTCTGCCAGCATTCCAGCGCCTATCGGCCACTCGAGGTTTTGCCAGTTTAGCTTGGCGTTTATATCGTTCTCGCTAATATGTATATCGCCAGCAATGCTGGTATCGCTATTATCAATAACCGCCAGCAAGTTTGTAAGTTGTAGCTCGGTTGTGGAGAAATCGAGTTCGACATCCATGCTTGTTGTAGCGGTTTGCGGCCACCCATCGATAAAATAAGCAGCCTTAAAGCCTTCAAGACTTAATGAACCATTGCCACTGGTGGTATCTGCTTGTAGTTGCCCAGTAAAATCGAGTTGACCAAGTTCGCCAGTTAAATTTAATTGTTCAATATTAAGATTTTGCTGCTCGCCACTGATCCGCAGGCTAAGCAACCCGTCAACTGGCTTTAGATTTGAGGCATTGGCCTGAATCTGAGTATTGCCGTTGATCTGCCATTGCTCGATGTTTCCTGAGCTGGATAAATCAACTAGATTAAGATGTAATTGATTGCCACTTGCAACTGGTATCTCTAAGGCTTCGCTCTGAAATTGTGCTTGCCAGCGCGGAGTGCTGCTAAGCTCGTTTAACGTGGCTTGTAACTGGAATGGCAACTCGCCGCTGGCATTGAGATTGATTTTAGTCTGCTCAGAATCGCCTGTAGCATCGAGATCAAACTGAGTGGAAAGCAGTTTAGTTAAATACAAATTATCGGAATCAGCCAACTGCTTAGGCTTGATTTGTAACTTGAAATTATGCCGCCAAGGTGCGCGAAGCTCCAGTTCACCACTGACTATTGTTGCAGCTGATGCCAGCGCTGGCTCATCTGCAGAAGCGGAATAACTTATCTCTGACTTTAGATTGTGTAGGGTTAATTGCTGCCCGGCTGAGAGTGCCAACTGTAGATCAGTTACCTGAATTATGTTTTGACTATCGCTGTAGCTAAGCTTATCAATTTGCAGATTATTAATATCCAACTCTACGGGCAAACTTAAATCTTCTAATGGTTCGCTT
>CAZEFU010000032.1:0-10896 GCA_964511515.1 uncultured Wenzhouxiangellaceae bacterium | reverse complement strand
CTGTCAGTATCGACGACTACCCATACACTAGTGCCTGTGCCTCGCAATACCAATGCATCTCGCGGTACTGCTAAAACCTGTGTACGCTCTGCTACTGGCACTCTTACTCTTACTGTTTGACCTACTGGCAAAGCATTGGCTGGCAAGTCCAGGCGCATCTCAAATACATGAGTACGCTCGTTACCTACTGCCACTGATGTGCGTATTGGCACGCTTATATCAACTTTTCCAGAGCTCACATTCAACTCATCTCCAGGATGGCTAAACTCGATATATTGTAATGGTGCACGAGTCACGATTTCGAGTGAAGCAGGATTAACCAGGCGCAAAACTTTATCACCCACCGCCAGCCGCTCACCCACATTACTTAAGCGTGCCACCACTGTGCCCGGAAACGGGGCGCGGATATGGCTGCGCTTCAGGTCATCTTCAGTTTGCTGCAGGCGTACTTTGGCAACCTCAAGGTCGCTATCAGCAGCCTGTCTATCGGCACGAGTTTGCTCTAATAAGGTTACAGAGGCAAGATTCTTGCTAGCCAGCTGGCTCATACGCTTTTCTTCTGCCCGTAGAAAAACCTTACGCGCCTTAGCCCGATTAACCTGGGCTTTTAGCTCAAGCAATTGTAATGCCAGCCTGGAATTATCTATTTCGGCCAGCACATCACCCTTGTTAACCTGCAAACCGATATCTGCAATACTCAACAAACGCCCGCTAATCTCAGTGGATATGCTCGCATCTTCACGGGAGACCACCGTACAAGGCATTACTGCAGTAGCTGCAATTGATCTAAGCTCGGCTTCCGCTACCACCACTGGTGGTGACCTTTGCTGGGCAGTTCCTAAGGAACTAGCGAGTAAGGCAAGCAGCGTAAATTGATAGAACATGCTTCGACTGATAACTCTGATTTTCATTAATTTTCCATCAATAATTAAGCTTTGGCCACAACAGATAGTTTACCTTCTGACTCATTCATACGTAACAAGCTTGGCAATAATAATAAGGTAAACATTGTTGATACCAACATTCCGCCGACTATTACCGCCGCCATTCCCCGATAAAGCTCTGCCCCGGAGCCTGGAATCAGCATTAGCGGTAACATCCCGAATATACTGGTCAATGTGCTCATTAATATTGGGCGTAAGCGCAAGCGTACTGCTGACTCCACCGCATCTTTACGCGACAAACCTTCACGCTCACCATCACGGGCACGATAGACCAGCAAAATTGCATTATTAACCACCAGCCCAAGTAAGATAACGAAACCGATCATAGTCAGTAAATCCATAGCCTGACCACCGCTGGATTTAAGCGCCAGATCCATAATTCTGAGACTGAATATCCCGCCTACGGTAGCCATAGGGATTGTCAAAATAACTAATAATGAATCTCTGAATGACTGGAACAGCGCTGAAATCAATAGATAGAGAATTAGAATCGCCAAGGCAAAACTCCCCGACATACTTCTTAGTGCATCACTTAAGGCCTCAGCCGAGCCGTGAAAACTAATTACCCCATTTACCGGCATCAGCGGCTTTATTACTGGTACAACTTTATCTTCAAGTGTGGCGATAGCCACTTCTAACGGCATGCCTTGTGGTGGCGTCACTTGTAAAGTTAATGTACGGCGACGGTCAATACGACGAATCTGACTGGGGCCTGCGGTTCGGGTTAATCTGGCTAGCTCACCAACTGTTTGAATCTCACCGGAAGGGGTAACCAAGGGCAAGGCTTCTAATTCTTCTGGCGTACTCCAATGATCCGCCCGCAAAATAATATTCAAACGCCTGGAGCCATCAAAATACTCACCCAGAAATGCGCCCGAACCCAAAGCCCGAACAGCAGTTGCTACTGAGCCTCGATTCCAGCCTACTTCAGCAATACGCCGGTCATTGGGAATCAACTTAAGTTCTGGTTCAGCCAACTCCAAGCCTGGTAGCGGACGCACATTCGCACCCGGCAGTGCTTGCATTACTGCGCCAAAGCCAACTTGACCTGCCGCAAGTAAAGACTCGAAGTCATCACCTTGCAAGTCCAGATCGATGCGGCGCCCGCCCCTTGAACGACCGAATACCGGTGCCCGTGATAAAAAGCCGAATGTATCGGGGAAACCCTGAATTATTTGATTATTTACCAACTGCAAAACTGCATCCATATCATCTGGATCCAGTGCGCGTAAGCCAAAGAAACCACCACCACCGAAATAGCCAAGGAAATAGTTCTCAATGCGTGGTTGTTGATCCTTTAGATAAGGACTAAAACGCGAATCAATAACCGATGTCAACTCGGCCTCAGCAGTATCTACATTCAAGCCTGGCGGGGTTACCAGAAAACCAAAAGCAAAATTCTGCTTACCCTCTGGTAGGTAGTCTGCAGCTGGTTTTAAAGCAATCGCTAAAAACACAGGAACTATGGTTAAACCCAACACCCAGATCCAGCGCCGCCTTACAGTATCGGTGGCAAACATTATTTTATCTGTAATTGCTCGCCACCAGCTGCGGTGTTCATCTTCTAATGTGCCGCTTTGAATCCAGCTTGCAGCCGCTGCAGGTAAGACAGTAACAGCTACAATCAAAGAGGCAACTACTGAGACTGAAATAGTTAGAGCCAGATCTTTGAAGAGCTGACCGGCTTCGCCTTGTAGAAATATTATTGGTGTAAATATGGCGACTGTGGTCACGGTAGAGGCCAACAAAGCCCCCCAAACCTGATTGGTGCCACGCAAGCTAGCTTCAGCACCAGTACGCCCCGCTTCGCGTTGACGAAAAATATTCTCCAATACCACAATGGCAGCATCGAGCACCATACCAGTGGCAAAAGCCAGGCCTGCCAAGGAGAGAATATTCAGGGACATACCAAATACATCCAGAGCTATAAACGAGGCTAACAGGCATAGTGGAATCGACATGGCCACAATTAAGGTTGCCCGGAAGCGGCGTAAAAACCACCACAAAACTGCAATAGCTAGTAGCATCCCTAAAATTAAATTATTCCTGACCATGCGTACCGAGGCATTAATATAGATAGTCTCGTCATAGACCTGCGTTAGTGTCAATCCGGCTGGATCAAGATGGGTACGCTGAATTTCTGCTGCTGCACTTTTTATACCTGCCATCACCTCAAGCACATTAACACCCGATTCCGGTGATACATTCATGGCAATCGAAGGACCACCATTTTGGCTAATTACCCCGGCACGATCTTGTAGGACCTTCTCTACAGTCGCAATATCACGCAGGCGCACTGCGTGATTATCACGCCACTCCAGCACTAAGTCACCAAGTACATCAACATCATATTGACCAGCAAAACGGATGGTATATCGGCGCCTGCCGACATCAGCGAAACCTGCGGATACATCCTTGTTGCTACCCAAGCGGCCACCAATAGTAGTGATATCAACACCCAGACTAGCAGCCAAATATGGATCAAAAGAAATTTGGATCTCATTCGAGCGGCCTCCAAAAGCGCGACTATTGGCAACTCCTGCAACGCGCTCCATGCGTGGGAGAATCACATCATCAACAAAATCCTGATAGCTGGAAATTGCGCGTGGATTATCTGCCATGGTGCGAACAGCAAACCAGGCAATCGTATCGCCCATACCACCACCACCAACACTAATTACCGGCTCAGTGATATCTACTGGATATCGCGGCACCTGATTCAACGAGTTGAGCACCTCAATCAGTGTCCGCCCCATATCTGTACCTATCTCAAACTCCAGATTGACAGAACCGCTGCCGCGCGAGGACTCTGAAGACATCAGTACGAGCCCAGGCAAACCCCGGAGTGTATTCTCCTGGGGCTCTATGATTTCAGACTCAACTTCCCTAGGTGATGCTGCTCGCCAGTCAGTTTTAATTGAAATTATCGGGCGCTCGATATCTGGTGACAACTGTACGGGCAGCCGAAACAAGGACAGCACCCCAAACAAAATTATCAAAATTGCCGCCACCGCAACAGCTACACGATTGTGTAAAGCCGCTCGGGTCAAGAACACGTGACCGCTCTCAACATTGAATTTATATATGGGAACTGCTGTCGTTTCATCTGTGTATTCTACTCCGAATGACTTGCAAACCCCATCAACAGGGATAGAATGACCCACTTGCGTGACTACCCGAAGGGAAATCGTCTCACCTTATGACTTACAACAAATTTTCTGCACATAGAGTAAATTTCTGACTTGTCAGCGCACAAAACGAGTGTATGATTGATACTATCAATCAAGATGGAACTAACTGATAAATGCAATTTGGCAATAACAAACCACAATGGGATTACATTATTATCGGGGCAGGCTCCGCCGGCTGTGTGCTTGCCAACCGTCTCAGCGAGAACCCTGCTAACCGAGTGCTCTTGCTGGAGGCTGGCGGAAAAGACTGGAATCCATTGATCCATATGCCCGCAGGCCTGGCCAAACTGGTAAAACTTAAATCCATTAACTGGAACTATACAACCGAGCCAGAAACCGCCCTGAACAACCGCCAACTTTACTGGCCACGGGGCAAAGTGCTTGGAGGCTCATCATCTATTAACGCAATGTGTTATTGCCGTGGGCACCGTAAAGATTATGATATATGGGCAAAAGCGGGTAACACTGGCTGGGATTACACTTCTGTATTACCTTATTTCCGAAAATCAGAGAACCAACAGCATGGTGCCGATCTTTATCATGGCGTAGATGGCCCATTATCAGTGCAGGATTTACGCTATCACAGCCCACTCTCAGAAAAATACATAGAAGCTGCCGAAGAACTGGGCTACGCGCGCTGCACTGATTTTAATAATGACCAGCAGCGTGGTTTTAATTTTTATCAAGTCACGCAAAAAAATGGGCGCCGCTGTAGTGCTGCAGTTGCATTTTTAAATCCTGCCAAAAAGCGCCCTAATCTGACTATTATTACTCAGGCAATGGCACAGAAAGTGATCTTGGATGGCAAGCGTGCAGTTGGGGTGGAATATATCCGCAAGGGGAAATTCGAATCTTGTTATGCTGGCGAGATATTTCTCTCAGGCGGAGCCATTAATTCTCCTCAGCTACTTGAGCTATCTGGTATCGGCGCCGGCCATATTCTGCAACAACAGGGAATTGAGGTATCGCATGAGTTAGCCGGAGTGGGAGAAAATCTGCAAGACCACCTGGATATTTGCACACTGGTAAAAACCCGCGAAAAAATCACTTATGATCACATCAATGAAATAACCAGCGGTATCCGCTACCTGCTCACTCGCGGCGGACCTGCCAGCTCCAATATTGCCGAGGCCGGTGGGTTTTTACTCTCCGATTATGCAGAGGATGAACGCCCGGATATTCAAAGTCATTTTGTGCCAGCCCAATTAGATGACCACGGGCGCAACATCATGCCTGGCCATGGCATGACCATACATGCATGCCAACTTCGACCAAAGAGCCGTGGCAGTATTCACATCAAGACAGCCAACCCGGAAAAAGCACCTGCTATTCGTCCCAACTATCTTAACCACCCGCATGATAAAAAGGTGATTCTGGCTTGCGCCCGCCTTGGGATTCAACTATTTGCCACCGATGTATTTAGGTCCATTCGCGGACAAGCAATTTGGCCAGAAGCAGGCGCCGACTCTGACGAGGAATTGATGGAGTTTATCCGTCAGAAAGCCGAAACCATTTACCATCCGGTTGGCACTTGCAAAATGGGGGTTGATTCCATGGCAGTAGTTGACCCGCAGCTGCGAGTGCATGGAATAGATGGACTGAGAGTAGTGGATGCCTCAATTATGCCCGAGTTGATAGCTGGGAATACCAACGCACCGACCATAATGATTGCTGAGAAAGCGGCAGATATGATTCTTGGCACAGGTTGAACTTAAAAATTTCTATGCTTCATAACTTCAGCAGTGTGGTTTCATATATACCGAAATTAGCTGAGCAAAAGCAATGGACCTAGAGGGTTTTCTCGCTTCTTATTCACAGCTCGAGCGGACCGAGGCACTGAAGCAACTCGAGATCTTGACCAGCGAACCACTACCTGCACCCGAAACTGCTGTAAACCTGGCCTATGCATTACAAGAAATTGGCGAGATTGAAGCAGCCAGAGTTTATTGTGAATCCCTGGTGAATTCATACCCGGACTTTGCCCCAGGCTGGGCCCGCTTAGGCCAAATTGAGCTTGCACTTGGGCAAGCAAGCAAAGCTTTGCAATATGCAGAAAAAGCAAGCACCATCAATCCTGAATGTAATTTCTCCAGAGTATGTTTAGGCATCGTATTACATAGCCTTGGCATGGTCACAGAAGCAAGCAAACACCTGAGTGCGGCTATAAATCAAGATCCTGATAACCCTGTTACCTGGAGTTATTACGGGCTTTGCTTGTGTAGCCAATTTCAACACGAATTAGGCTTGGCAGCATTACAAAAAGCGATTGATCTGGACCCTGCCAGTAGCTTCCACTGGTCGAATTATTTTATGAGCCAACACTATGACCCAGGAATAGTAAGCAAGCAGTTTGTCAGTTCAGCAGAAAAATTCTCCATCTATATGGGCGAAACTGTAAAACATCTAAAAGCCTCAAGCAATGAAATTATCCATATTGCCTACCTAAGCCCGGATTTATACAACCACCCAGTGGGTAGATTATTAATCGCAATACTCAAGACTCATGACCATAAGCGTTTTAAGGTAACAATTCTATCCGATGGAACACATAATGATTCACTCACCAGCCAGATTGCTGATAATGCACATGAGTTTATTCCCATTTGCACATTGGACAACACCGCATTAAGCAAAACCATTCAGCATAAAAAAATTGATGTTTTAATTGACCTTGCAGGACATACAGCTGGCAACCGCCTAAGCTTATTTGCTCAAAGAGTAGCGCCAGTACAGCTAGCCTGGTTGGGCTATTTTGGTACCACCGGCCTAAAGAATATGGATGCCGTAGTTCTTGGTGAAGCACACTGTAATATCGCAACTCAGGCGTTCTATAGTGAGAATTTAAAAACAGTACCCGGTACCCATTTTGTTTATCAAGCACCCAGCTATCTACCAGCACGCGGGCATGTTCCAGCCAAGCATATCCGCTTTGCCTCATTTAATAATACCGCCAAATTAAACACTGAGCTTATTGCCTGCTGGTCCAGGATTCTCCAGCTCTGCCCTGCTTCTACTTTAACTCTGAAATGGAAAACCCTTTGCGACCCAACATTTGCCCAACATCTTGCTAATCGTTTTGCCAGCTTTGGGATATCCCCCGAACGCTTAATTCTTGAACCACACTCTGATCACCTGAAAATGCTGGAAAGCTATAGCGCGGTTGATATAGCTCTGGACCCTTTTCCTTATAGTGGCGGAATAACCAGCTTTGAAGCCCTGAGCATGGGTGTGCCACTGATAACTTACCCCTGGCAACGCCCTGCTAGCCGCCAGGGAGCTGCATTACTCCGACATTTAGGCTACGAGGAGCTTGTGGCTGAAAGTTCCAGCGAATATATTCAACTTGCGGTTGCACTGGCAAACGACACTGAACGCCGAGCAAAACTTCACGCTGAGCTGCCACAAAAACTACAGCAGCATTGTAGCAATCACGCTGCTATTGTGGCTTCAGGCTTGGAGGAAATATTTATCCAGATGTGCAATCTGGCAAAATAAATCAGTTCACATTATGAATATGACTGGGGGCGTATTGCAGACCATTTTGGTAACAACTATTACAAAATGAGTGTTGATATTTTAATTCCTCAATGGCACTAAAACTTTGTTGCATAAAGCTAACCCCTAACTGGTTTTCAGGTTTATACACGCCGCAACATAAAGCCACACTGCCATCGTAATTAATAACGGTTTGATTAAACCGTAACTCACAATCATAACGACTATCCCTGTGTTCCTTAAAGCGGTGAATATATTTTGACGGGTGTTCAAGTAGCAAATCCAGCACTGGTGCATCAACTTCTTTCCCCTCGGCTATTTCAAGCAAGGCTTCCAGTGGCTGATAAAACGCAGGAATAGGATGGTGGTCGAATTTCAGTTTATGGCAAAGATCTGCCATTTGATGAATTTCATCTAAGTTGTGGCGATATATGTGATGCCCCACCCACACATGAGTACCACTTTGGTGGCGATCTAATGCATCCCTGATTTTATGCATATTTTCCACCACCAACTCAAATTTACCGCGCACATGAGTTTGTGCGTAAGTCTCAGTTGATGCACCTGAGAGAGAAATCTTCAGGTCGGTTGGAGCTGCAGCAATCAAACTATCAATACCTTTGCGTATATTTAAATTACTGGAAAGATAAGATTTCAGTCCACGCTCATTGATTGCCTGCACGAATGTAGCCACCTGCGGATGCAACAATGGTTCGCCCCAGTTAAATAACCAAATTTGTGGTTCTGGGTCAGGAGATTCCTGGACTATCTTATCCAGAATTTCATTGAACAGCTCAAGCTCCATGAACCCCTGTGCTCGCCCTCCCAGCCCAGTATTGCCAACTGGGCAAGTTGGGCAGCGTAAATTACAAGTACCAACAATATCGATACTATAAATATACTGACCTGCCTCGCGCGGCGAATATCTAAACAGACTACTTTGCTGGCTGCTTGAATATACCTCAAGCGGTAGATACTCAGGTGGTCGGCAACGAAGCATGGCGGCGCTGATTTGAGAGTTTCCAGGATCCAATCCAGTAGCTTGTTGCAACCAACTCCGGGCAAGTTCAGGTTGGCCTCTTTGCTCCAACACCAAACCCATTAAACCCAGGGCGGCGGCAGATGAAAGCGGGCTTAGATCTGATTGCAGCAAGCTCCGAGCTTGTTGTAATGCTGTTTGTATTTGACCGCTACCGGCCAGTCCCAAGGCATGAAATAACGCCTGCCATGCAGGTTGCCCTGCTATTGGCAGCGTTAATTTGGAAATTTCCCCGTACTGTTGCGCTTGCAATAAATGCTCTAATTGGTTTATTGTTAGATGTTGATTCTCAGGCATGCCAGCAGTTTAGCAATAAACTTAACTCAATACACTGGCTGGTATAAATTCTGAAGATGAATCATATTAGGGATAATTGGGGATTAGAATGAATATCCGTAGGAAAGTTCTTGTAGCTGCCATTGCTCTGGCCATAGCCGATACTGCTCTAGCTGCCGCATGCCCAGTTGGTAACTTTAGCGCCACTGGTCAAGACCCTTGTTTTTCATGTGCTCCAGGTACCTTCCAAGAACTTACAGGGCAGACATCCTGCAATCAATCAAGCCCTGGATTCTTTGTAAACATCGCTGGTGCAAGTGCACAAACCGCCTGCAGCTTAGGTGCTTTTCAGAACCTCTCTGGCGCAACTGCGTGCTCTCCAGCTTCACCTGGGCAGTTCGTCGGTGCAATCGGCCAAAGCTTTGCTACTGCATGCCCAGTTGGTAGGTTCCAGCCCAGCGTGGGTAGCAGTAGCTGTTTAGAGGCTAGTCCGGGGTCATTTGTAGCAACAACTGGAGCGGCGGCACAGGAAAGCTGCTCAATCGGTAATTATCAGGATATTCCCGGTAGCTCCAGTTGCAAGCTTGCAAGTCCAGGATTTTTCGTCAATACATCAGGTGCGATGTTAGCAACCGCCTGTGCACCAGGAGCTTTTCAGACATTAGCTGGCCAGAGCGGTTGTGATCTTTCGCCTCCAGGTCAGTTTGTAGGTACAACTGGGCAAAGTACGAGCACTGCCTGCCCAGCTGGGAGCTACCAACCCAGTGCTGGTAGCAGTAGTTGTATAGCTGCAGACCCAGGCTCATTTGTCGGTGCTAGCGGTGCTACAGTACAAACCAGCTGCAGCATCGGAACTTATCAAGATCAACCTGGCAGTGCGAGTTGTAATCTTGCCAGTCCGGGGTTCTTTGTAGCTATAATCGGTGCGGCAACAGCAACCGCCTGTACGGCAGGAACATTCCAGGATCAGGCTGGCCAGAGCAGTTGCAACCCTTCACCTCCAGGTCAGTTTGTTAGCACATCTGGGCAAAGTGCGAGCACTGCGTGCCCAGCTGGAAGCTACCAACCCGGTGCTGGCAGTAGTAGTTGTATAGCTGCAGACCCAGGCTCATTTGTTGGCGTTATAGGCGCTACAACACAAACTAGCTGCAGCATCGGAACTTATCAAGATCAACCTGGCCGTACGAGTTGTAATTTGGCCAGCCCAGGGTTCTTTGTCGATTCACCCGGCGCTGCAACCGCAACTGCTTGCTCTGTAGGTAGTTATCAAAACTTGTCTGGTAGTTCTAGCTGTAACTTGGCAAACCCTGGATTTTTCGTCGCTCAGGCCGCCGCCACAGCGGCAACCGCTTGCGCACCGGGAACATATCAAGACATAGCCGGTAGTCCGACTTGCAAACCGGCTAATCCAGGCTATTTTGTAAGTTCGGCAGCTGCGACTGCACAATTAGCCGCTGCAGTTGGTTTCTTTGTTAACAGCGCCGGCGCCAGCAGTGCGCAGCTATGTCCTCCAGGTAGTGTTTCATTTGGAGCTTCAGTAGCCTGTCGTGCAGCACCAACTACAGGAGCAGATATAGTTTCGCCTGAGTTCAACTCTAATTTTGGCCGTGGTGGTACTTTCCTGCTGGAAACCTTGATAAACCTGCCCGCAGTTGAAGTTTTCAATTTTAATCTCAGAAATGATGCAACCGCTCTTGGCTTCGCCGACCCTTTAAGCCGTTTATCGCTGAATGCGCTTGATGATACCAGCCTAGAGGGTGCAATAACTATAAGCAACTTCACCCCCGGCACAACTTTGGATGAGGGTGAAAGTATTAATGTCGAGTTGGAATTAGTTCCTGCTCGTCTGGGATACATTACCCTTGGTCTTAATGTCGATACAGATGAAGAGGCAGATCTAGGTCAGACAGGTTTGCAATTTGAGTTCGAATTTAAAGCCCATGCTGATGGT